>JBIOXP010000509.1:0-18364 GCA_044869705.1 Binatia bacterium
ATCGCGGGTGTGCTCGGTTTTACCGGCGTGGCCGGAGCCGCTACGCAGATCGCCTGGGTGCTATTCGTCGTTTTTCTGGTGTTGTTCTTGATAAGCTTGGTGATGGGACGCGGCAGGGTCGGTTAGATCGCGTTCGCACGAGTCTCGGCAAAGCGAGCTGATTATGGCGCGCAAACCGCGCACAAAAAGTAAACAACGGCCCGGCGCGCCGCGGGATCCTGAATTCCGCGGTCGCGCCGCAAAGGTTCGAACGCGAAGTGGCCAGAAGTGCACCACGAGAAACAAAAAACCAGTGGCTTGACCTATAAACCGGATCGTGAATGGCGCGCAAGTCTAAACCAAAGCGTAAAACTGCAGAACTAAAAGCAGGCGCCTCCCGCGCGATCTGGAAGGGCAGTATCGACTTCGGCCTGGTGAATATTCCGGTTCGCCTCCACAGCGCGGAGCATTCGAACGGGTTGAGTTTCGACCTCTTGGATAAACGGGATTTTTCCCGCATCCGCTATCGCCGGGTGAACGAGAAGACCGGCAAGGAGGTTGCGTGGGACGACATTATCAAGGGTTATGAGTATAAAAAGGGCCAGTATGTCGCGCTCTCTGACGCAGACTTCGCTCGAGCCAATGTCGAAGCCACCCAAACGATATCGATTACCGATTTCGTCGATGCCAGCTCTGTCAGCCCGGTATATTACGACAGGCCGTACTATTTGGAACCGCTGAAGAACGGGAACCGAGCGTACGCATTGCTCCGCGAAGTTCTCCACAATACCCGGAAGGTTGGCATTGCCAAGGTGGTGATTAGGAGCCGCGAGCATCTGGCCATGGTGCTCGCCGAGGGACCGGCTCTGATTTTGGAGCTGCTGAGATTTCCCGATGAGTTGCGCGATCCCTCGCGTCTCGACCTGCCGAAACCGGGCGTGAAGGGAGCAGCGATATCGGGGCAAGAAATTAAAATGGCCGAGCGTCTCGTCGAGACGATGGTTGGAAAATGGCAGCCCGAGAAATACCGTGACGAATATCGCGATGATTTGATGAAAATCATCGACGAGAAGATCGAATCGGGCAAGACCAAAGTCGTCGAAACCGCAATGCCCGCGGCTCGACGCGACCAACGCGGAAAAGTCGTCGACATCATGCATCTGCTCCGTCAGAGTGTTGAGCAGGCTGGGAGACGAGGGCAACACAAAGACGAAGGCGCGAGTCGGCGCAAAGCCGGCTGACCGCCTGCCGCGCATTCATATCTTCACAGTTCCCTCGGAGCGCATCCTTCGTCCCAACTCTAGCACTATTGCTGTGATGACTGTCGCACATCTGCGAGGGGCGGCTACCCGTCGCCATGAATTTTTCCGCTGCCGCCGTGGTGGCATATTCATTGCGTTTTATCGCGCGCATGCAAACATCACAGGCGCAAAAATTTAACCATCAGCTACAACACGAACGCCGCGCACTGCTGCGGGAACTTTCCCAAAATAGAGAAGCCTTTACATCGATTACAGAGACGGGTCGCGAGGAGTTTCAGGAACAAGCGCAGCGTGAGCGCGACGCGACCGTGCTCGAGAGCCGCGACGAAATGGCGCAAAACCGGCTCCGCGATATCGATGCCGCCCTGGCCCGTATTGAAGCCGGCACCTTTGGTAAATGCGAAAGCTGTGACGCAATGATTTCCGAGGAAACCCTGCGCTTGGATCCTACTGTTCGATGGTGTCCGCAATGCGCGCATCGACGGGAGCGCGCCCAAGCGACATCAGCTCCGCCGCCCGAAACCGAGATGGAAACGATTCCGGAGCGTGGCGAGTTGCCGCCGGATCTGTCAATTCTCGACGACGACGAACTGCAAGATCATCTCCGCGAGCTTATTCGTAACGACGACCGCATTGATGCGGAGGAGCTCCAGATCCAAGCACGCAACGGCGTGATTTACCTCGAGGGTGCGTTGCCGAGCGAGCCCGAACATCAAATCCTGCTCAACATTCTCACCGATATCGCCGGTATTCGCGACATCGTCGACCATCTAGAAGTCGAACCGCATGGGAACGCGCTGATCGCTCCAACGCGGAAGATGCGGGGGATGTTCTGCCCGGGACGATCCCTAATCAGGAGCCTTATGGAGGTACGGAAGACATCAACCTGACAAAAGAAGAGGGGGTCGACTATGAACCGCCCGATGCTCCTCCCCCACCGCCACGTCGAGGTTCATAGAACCGGGCACATGCCGATCCGGAGCTGTATGTGAGGAGTTCGCGGCCAACCGACACATTTGCGGGCAGACAATTTTTCAAGCTGGGTGCGCTCGCCGTGCTTGCGGCAGGTGCGTTCTACGGGATCCGTGAACGGCGCCGCATCGACTTCAAAGGAAAGAATGTTCTTATTTCGGGCGCATCGCGCGGGCTGGGGCTGGAGCTTGCCCGGATTTTTGCGGCTGAAGGGGCGGGGCTCCTGCTATTCGCCCGCGATGCGGCGAGGCTCAAACAAGCAGCACGCGAACTCGAACGCTACGGAGCCCGCGTCTCGACTTTCACGTGTGACATCACGGATCCCGTTCAGGTGCGTGAAGCGATGGGAGCGGTTTTACAAGCCGTAAGCCATGTCGACGTGCTGATCAATAATGCCGGAGTGATTCAGGTCGGCCCGATGGAAAACATGGGGTTCAGCGACTATGAGCACGCGATGGCCGTTCATTTCTGGGGACCGCTCCATTTGATCCATTCTGTGATACCCCATATGAAGACGCTCGGGCGCGGGCGGATTGTGAATATTGCATCGATCGGCGGCAAAGTTGCTGTTCCTCACCTTCTGCCCTATGCCGCGAGCAAGTTTGCCCTAGTCGGACTCTCCGAAGGGCTTCGTGCAGAGCTTCTTAAGGAAGGCATCTATATAACCACCGTTTGTCCTGGCTTGATGCGCACCGGCTCACATCTGCACGCCTTGTTCAAAGGACAGCATAAAAAAGAGTACGCGCTGTTCGCGATTGCCAATGCATCGCGATTGCTGTCGACCAACTCCCAAGCCGCGGCGCGGGCCATTGTCGAAGCTTGTCGTTACGGCAAGGCCGAGATCACAATCACGCCGCAAGCTCGCCTGCTCCGGGCCGTCAATGCTCTGTGTCCCAATTTTGTCAATGAAACACTGGCGCTGGTTAACCGTGTACTGCCCAAAGCGGAGAGAAAAGCGGCCGGGCACTCAGCCAAAGCAGGCTCGGCCAGCCGTTCCATGCTGGCGCCTTCATGGTTGACTCGATCGTCGGATGTCGCGGCGGCGCGGAACAACGAGCTCCCGTCAGGTACCCCAGGCGTCCCATGATTCTAAGGCGCGAGAGTGAGCACTCATATCCAATCCGACCGACAAAACCGCGCATTCACCCGGTCGCAACTGCTCAGGGGGTTTGTATGGATGCGATTGAATTCCTGACGAAAGACCATGAGGCCGTGAAAGCTTTGCTCGCCGGGGCAAATACCTACGAGCAAATGAAAGCTGCGTTCGGGGAAATTAGCCGCATTCTCGAGGCGCATACCTACTTGGAGGAACGGTTCTTCTATCGTCAGTTCGAGAACCATGAGCATCTTGGTCAGCTGATTCAAGAAGCCCGCGAGCAGCATGATCTCGTGAAACAGTTGCTCGAAGGCATGAAGCATCCGAATGGTCAGGAGTTCGAAAAGGATTTTCAAGCGCTCAGAGCCGAAGTGCAGCTCCATATGACTTTCGAGGAAGGCGAGATTTTTCCTCAAGCCGGGAGTGTCACCGATGGTGCAACTCTCGCGCGCCTCGGCAGTGAGCTCGAAAGCGCCAAGACGATCTACGAGAAGAACTCGAGGATACCGGCTTCAGCTTCGTCACGCTGATCACGCTGATGATGACGGCAAGATAAATCGTGTCTGCTTAATCCGACATCTCGCGCTGCTTCTTCAGGTGCTTCGCTGACACAAGATAGCTCGCAAGGGAAACTCGCTAAATCGGCTAGCCTTTTTTTTCGCGGTTTGTGGCATCTGCCTTGCTCGGCTAGGTCACTAAGAATTTTTTGGAGGTGATTTATGGACGCATTGGAATTACTTAAGCACGACCACCAAGCGGTCAAGAGTTTGTTCGACCAAATAGATGAGACCGAAGACGCCAAACAACGGAAAAAATTATTCGACCAGATCGACACGGAACTGAATATTCATGCGCACATCGAGGAAACCGTCTTCTATCCCGAGATGCGGAAGATCGACGAGCTGAAAGATATGGTCCAAGAAGCCTTGGAAGAGCACCAAGAGGTAAAAACATTGCTCGAAGAGATGGAGGCGCTCGATCCCGAAAACGAGCAGTTTAGCGCCTCACTGGAAGAGCTGATGGAGAATGTCGAACATCATGTCGCGGAAGAGGAAGACGAAATGTTTCCCAAGGTACGCGAGCGATGCGATCAGGCCACGTTGGATCGACTCGGCGATCAGCTGGAATCAGCGAAAGGCAAGCAACACCGGCAGGCGGTCTGATACGGCCTGAAACGATCCCGCAACTCGGCTGCTAATGCCGGCTGGAAGGAGGTGAATAACGTTGGACTCACAATTGCCTCGCAATCTGTCACTGCTAGAAACCTGCTCAGAGCGCGCCAAGAGAGGCGACGGACTGCAGGCAAAAACGGGATCGACCAGTTTCATAGGGATGAGGAACGAGGATTGTACTCGATCATGCATTTGAGCAGATCATAAACCAGGAAAGGACAATTTTATGGCAGGGAAAAACACTTCGGCATTTGGCATTTATCCTAACCGAGCGGCGTTGGAGATGGGTATCCAGGCATTGAAAGATGCGAATTTTCGACACGAGGACATCTCAGTCCTTTTACCCGAGAATCTGGGTACGAAAGATTTTGCGCACGAAAAGGAGACCAAGGCCCCCGAGGGTGCAACCACGGGTGGGATTGCGGGTGGAGTCGTCGGCGGCGTTCTCGGATGGTTGGCCGGGATCGGCGCAATAGCCATTCCCGGGCTTGGACCATTTATCGCTGCCGGACCGATCATGGCCGCTCTGGCAGGTCTGGGCGCGGGCGGGGCCGCCGGCGGGATTGTCGGCGCTTTGGCTGGATTGGGAATTCCGGAATACGAAGCGAAACGTTACGAAGGTAGAATCAAAGAAGGTGGCATTTTAGTTTCGGTGCACTGCGACAACTCGGAATGGACGCGCAAGGCCAAAGACATTCTCGAGCGAACCGGAGCCGAGGATGTATCTTCCGCTGGAGAAGCGGGCGCTGACTTCGACGAGCACGATAAACCGCGACCCCGAACCGATGTAGTTTAACGATCCACGGATCGAACGCCGCGGTTTAAAAGCGCGGCAAAAGGCAGGGTTAGAATATTTCGCGCAGCGCCCGGCGAGCGGCAAAGTGGCCGCACATCCCGTGTACACCGCCGCCGGGCGGCGTTGAAGCCGAGCACAGATACAGGCCCTTTTTCGAAGTTGAGTAAAGCTTGCGATTCGGCCGCAAAAAAAGTTGCCGAATGTCGGGAGCGCCGCCGTTGATGTCGCCACCGACAAGGTTAGCGTTGCGCCGCTCGAGCTCGGCGGGCGGCGCCACGGCGCGGGCGAGGACGCAATCGCGAAAGCCCGGCGCAAACCGCTCAATTTGTCTTTCTATATTTTCCGCCACATCGATCGCTGCGCCATTCGGAACGTGACAGTAGCCCCAGAGCGTATGTTTCCCGTCTGGAGCGCGCAGACTATCAAATAAGCTCGGCTGCACAATTAGCACGAACGGCCGTGGCACATGCTGCCCGTTCCATGCTGCCTTTTCCGAAGTCGCGATTTCCTCGATCGTTCCCCCCAGATGAACCGTTGCAGCAAGGGCGCATTCGGGCGCTTTCCATGGAACCGGAGCCGAAAGTGCCCAGTCGACCTTGAACGCGGCCATCCCGTAGCGAAATTGAGATAATTTGCGACGGTATTTCGGACTCAATCGCGCTCCGGCGATTGTTATCAGCTGCCGTGGCGTTAAATCGCAAATCACGGCGCGCGACTCAGGCAGCTCTTCGAGATTTTGTATCGAACGTCCTAGAATGATTTTTCCACCCAGCGTGCTGAAGTAGGCAGCTAACGCGTCGGCGAGATGTTGCGCGCCTCCGCGCACCAGTGGCCAACCAAAACGGTGCGCAGCAGCTCCCAGGACCAAGCCGAACGCCGCCGATCCCCAATGGTCGAGCGGTAGCATTGAATGCGCGGCAAGGCCTGCAAACAGCGCTCGCGCACGCAATCCGCTGAAACGGTCGGTTGCGAAACGCCGCGCTGGTTGTATCGCTGAATAACCGAATCGAAAAAACTGAAGCGCATGCCGAGGTGAGTGCGGCGGGGCCAAGATGTCGGCATCCAACCCGTCCCAACAATCGGCCAGCCAGCCAAACAGTGCTCGGTATGCGTCCGCGTCCTTGCTCAAGGCCTGCACCGTTTTCTCCACCGAGCGATGGAGCAAAACAGCGCTGCCATCATCGAGGGGGTGCGCTAAAGGCACCGGTGGCTCGACCCACTCCAATCCGTAGTCGCGCAGCGGCAACGTGCGAAAAAACGGCGAGCCAATCGCCAACGGATAAACCGACGAACACAGATCATGTGTGTATCCGGGCAACGTGAGTTCTGCTGAACGCACACCGCCGCCGAGTGACGCGTTGGCTTCCACAACAATGACTGACTTTCCGGCCTGCGCCAGAGTAATTGCGGCGGCGAGTCCGTTCGGTCCGGAACCGATAACCACTGCGTCGTATTGCGGGGACTGGGCCACGATCAGAGTTGTGCGCGCGAATGTTCTTAAACCGCCGCGGAGCTAGTTTGTACATTCTCAACGGCAATCGCTATCGCGGATTTCCGCATGGGCAGCAGTATGCGCGCAAGCCGATCGCGCCGATCAACGAGCGCCTGCGCTAAAGGATGTCCAATTCCCGCTGTGCTGATGAAACTAAACCGAACAGATGGGGAGCAAGAGTCCGAAACCGAACTCCTCAATTTGGAATGCGACCCGGTTGAATCACGGCGCGCGCCGACGCCGATCTTTGACAATATCGCGCACTAGATCTCCGGCGGCGCCGCCAAGAGCGGTGGCAGCTCCGGAAACGACGCTTCTCACAACACTGCCGGTCAAAGTTGGCGGCGCGGCGTCCCGATGGCGGTTTCTCTTCGGTTTCAACGCGCGCCCGATGATCCACCCCAGAACCGCGAAGGCACCAAGGGTCGGCCAGGGACGCGTACGCACGTAATACGCAGGGTTGAGAGTCTGTGTCGTGGTAACTTCAATTTTCTGTTCGAGCCGACCGAGCTTCTCGCCGAGCGCGAACCGGGTATTTTCGATGTCTCGTCGAATCGATTCAAGGCTTTCTTCCATCGGCGCCACCTCTAATGACCTGTTGCCTTATCCTTAATGTACTGCGCATCCTCTTTCGCGCCGCGCAAACTGTGTTCCGGGATCGGCTTCGCGGTTTGTAGCTTGCGCCGGCCGGCGAAAAAAACGATTAGCCCAATCACGAAATAGACGCCAGCGACGATGGCAAATCCCGCCCACGTCGGCAGTGGAACGTATTGCGCGAGTGCGAGCGCGATGACTATCGATAACAGAACAAAAGCTACGGCTAGAATAAATACGCCGACACCGAGCAAAATACTTGAGGTGACGATCTTTTTTATTTCCTGCGTGATTTCCAGCTTCGCAGCGGTCAGTTCTTTTGCCGAAAGTGTTCGAGCATCCTGCACGATGCCGCGCATGAGCTCGATGACCGATTCGCCGCGATCGTTTCCTCCACGGGTGTGATACGGGAGATTCATATTGGATGAGTTCATGTTTATACCGTCAGCAACGTTCGTGCCACTAGTTCCAAAGAGAAAAGCCGTGACTGATATGAGCACATAACAATCACGGCTTCAATCCTCCGGGCTATAGGAAAATGCTTACCTCGTCCGGTCGCCGCTTCCTCCCCACACATAACCCAAGCCGATGTTGACGACATGATTCCCATGTGTACGGTTGTCGCGTGCTTGCTCGAACGAGCTAAAGTACCAGTTATAGCGATATCCGATGTTGACAAAAGTCTGATCGGCCACAAATAGTTTCACTCCGGCAGCTGGCCCGAACGTCCCGGTGATGTCGCGGTCATTCCAGACGATGCCGCCCTGAGCCCCGAGGTACGGCACGAGAACCCGGCCCAATCTGAAATGGTAGAGAAGGAAGGGCGTAGTGGTGGCCTGCCACGCATCGGGAGCGTCGTCGATAAAGTTGTAGTCCAAAGCTTGGCGAAATCCGATCTCCCATCCGGGGCTAAGGTAGTAGCCATACGAAAGATCCGCATTAAAATTGCCGGAGTCGCTGCCTTGAGTATGGGAAGCTCCGCCGGATATGAGCGCCTCACTGTCGCCCGCCAGCGGGAGTGCATGCGCAGGAGTTAAGGCAAGTAAAGTTAAACCGAATAAGATCGCGGAGAACGAATAGAACATACGTCGCATACTGTGCTCCTTCTAATTAATTTTTTTTCTTCCGTCGCTCCCTATTCGCACGCTCGATCATTCTAAAAATCCGACCGGCTCATAATGCCCTCCTTTCCGCACACGAAATCGTGCCGCGCGTCCTTGCTGGGCAATGAAACCGATCGTCGACGCCAGTTGTCCATTGAAAATGAATTCGCCAGCCGAAGCGAGCAAACATCACGCCATTACAGACTGATCGCTAAACCTAGAAAAATTATAGAGAGATCTCGTGAAACATCACTGTGAATGTGGGAGTTTTCCGATTGCTGTGCGGTTTTCCATGACTGCGTTGTCGGACCGTCTAATTTTCAAATAGCGCTTTCCGCGTACAACGGAGAATCGCCGTGCCGGCGATGGTATCGGTCTTTTTGCCTTCTCATTTCCTGCCGATATAGGGAAATTTCCTCCGAAAAAAAGCCCTCGAAAAGCGCTGCGCATAGCAACATATGAAAGTTGCCGAAGGCACGCGCTGGCATGCGATTTGGGAGGCGAGCATCAGCGTAGGAGGATGGATTCATGAACACGCTGAACCAGTACGTTCCAAACTTATTAATATTGCTCTTGGGAACAGTGACAGCGCTGAGCGGATGCGTGCCTATGCAAACAGCCACGCGTCCGACGCTCGATGAAGTGCGCACGGGTAAGGTCCGCGGAGCGAGCGTAGAAGATACTCGACTTCGCCCAGGCGAGATCGAAGGCGAAGTGGTTGAAGTGAATCGCGCCCGACGCGAAATTTACGTGGTCGCGGCGGATGGCCGCCGAGAAACTCTGCCGTATGATTTCGATCGGACCCGAGTTGTGTATCACGGTCAGGAATACACCATCGACAATTTGGAGTCGGGCGATCGAATCGCCTATCCCACCTCGCGAGCCGACCGTTATGTCACCGTAATCAGAATACAGGAGCCGGTTCAGGCTCATGCGGGATCGCGTCTGGCGCGGCCGCTGCCGCCGCGACGAGCGGAAGTCATTGACGGTACCGTGGAGCGAATAGATCAGAAGCTCGGGGTATTTGATCTTCGACCGCGTGACGGTCGCACGATAACGGTTTCTCTGCCCTACAACGCTCGCGCTGCGGATGTGGATAGCTTTCGCACGCTACGCCGAGGTGATCCAGTGCGTGTCGAGGGCGAGTTCGTGAGCCCGGACAATTTTCAGCTTCTCTCGTTCATGTGGTCGCGTTAGGCAACACCATCTTCGCAGGGGCGCAACAAACTTGTGCCCCTGCTACAGCTTTCGCAGTCGTGGCAATACCTGCCGTGCGTACGCCTCAAGAAAAGCGCGCTGATCCGGACCTGCGGAATGAAAAATGAGATGATCGAATCCGAGCTCGATGTAACGACGCGCGAGCTTGATATGTGTTTCGGGATCACCCGAGATGCATACGCTTTCGCGAATGGTATCGGCGCCGACCACCTTACCGTTTTGTTCCGATAAAGCCGGCGTGTAGATTCGTTCCGTGAATAAAGCTGGAACAAAAGTTCCTGCCCAATAGGCTTTTCTCGCTGCGATCGCCTGCTCCTGATTTTCGGTAAAATCGACGGCAATTTCTATCATGCGCGGCATCGCATCCGCGTCTTTGCCCGCCTCAGTGGCGCCGGAAGCGAAGTTTTTTAGAATCTCCTTATAGGTTTCCGGACTCTCGCCCCCGACGGTGATGAGCCCGTCGCCGTATCGTCCCGCAAAGCGTGCGCTGCGCGGGACCAACGCTGAAATAAAAATCGGCGGGGAAGTTTCCGCGCGCGTATAGAGCTTCGCCTTGCGCGTCTGATAATACGTTCCGCTGTACGAAACTGGATCGCCCTTCCAGAGAGCACGGATGACTTGGACCGCTTCTGCGAGCTGCGCCTGGCGAATTTGGTAACTTGGCCATAGCCCGGTCGCTGAATACTCGTTAAGCGCTTCTCCCGTGCCTAAGCCGACAAACGAGCGTCCCGGTGCAAAAGCCGCCAGGGTGGCACCAGCTTGAGCTATGATCGCCGGATGATAACGCAGAATCGGACACGTTACGCCGGTACCAAGAACATCTTCTGAGTACGAACGACGGCCGCGCCGAGCCACGTCCAAACAAAACAGGCTTGCCCTTGTTCGCTCCACGGATGAAAATGATCGCTCACATCGATGGAATCGAAGCCTGCTTGCTCCGCTGCCACCGCATATTCGAGTAGTTCTTGCGGCGGATATTGCTCGGCGCCCGCCTTCCAGCCGAATCTGATCGTCATGGTTGCTTCTCGCCCACCCTTCAGGCCGTCGCCCGGCGCGGCTCTTCCCTTCGCGCGAATAGCTCGATCATTTTTTTATTGAAAGCCGGTATGTCATCCGGTTTACGACTGGTGACCAGGGAACCGTCGAGGACGACTTCTTGATCGACCCAGTCCGCGCCGGCGTTCGTGAGGTCAGTGCGTAATGATGGCCAAGAAGTGATCTTACGGTTTCTCACCGCGCCAGCCTCGATCAGTGTCCAAGGCCCGTGGCAGATCGCCGCGATCGGCTTGTTGGCGTCGACGAACGCTTTCACGAATGCGACTGCGCGTGCGTTCCAGCGAAGATAATCCGGATTCATGACCCCGCCGGGCAATAGCAACGCGGAGTAGTCGCCCGCTTGCGCCTCCTCTAGCGGCACGTCGACTGGAAAGCTATCGCCCCACTCCGTGTGCTTCCACCCGCGCACTTGCTTTCCCGCCGGCGAAATAATCACCGCTTGGGCGCCGGCTTGTTCCAGAGCCTTCTTCGGTTCCGTCAACTCCGATTGCTCGAACCCATCGGTCACGAGAATCGCGACCTTCACTGCTGATAGTGACCCGACCATTTTGACCTCCGCGGTATTTTTCCATGCAGGGGCGCAAGCGTTGTGCCACGGATTGATCGAACCCTTCGTGTTCTCTGTCCCGGCACGTCGAGCCAGTTGTCCCATTATCAGGATCATCGGACTCGTTAGTGTTGCAAATGCAACTCGTCAGAGAGGAAGGGACCGTGGCATCTTGATTGCTCCTGCCCCAGGCAAAGTAATTAGCAAAGGACGGAATATGGCTGAGACTGCGTCTGATCTCCTTATGGATATTCTCGTTGACTGGGGTGTCGAAGTTATATTTGGATTACCGGGCGACGGCATTAACGGCTTAATGGAAGCGCTCCGCAAACGGAAAGACAAAATCCGGTTTGTTCAAGTCAGGCATGAAGAAGCAGCGGCCTTCATGGCCTGTGCCTACGCCAAGTACACCGGTCGATTGGGCGTTTGCTTAGCTACGTCGGGTCCAGGTGGAATTCACCTGTTGAATGGGTTGTATGACGCCAAGCTCGATGGCCAACCCGTCTTGGCGATCACAGGTCATCATTATCACGATCTTATCGGCACCCATGCACAGCAAGACGTTGATCTCGACAAACTCTTCATGGATGTCGCTGTCTACAATACGCGCATCATGGGAATGGCGCATGTCGAGTCGGTGACTCATCTCGCCTGCCGAACGGCGCTTAGCTACCGCGGTGTAGCGCACATCAATTTTCCCACTGATATACAAGACTTCACCTCCGCGGAACGGTCGAAGCGCGATGTCCCGGGACATACGACGGCAGTGATGGCTCGCGGCGCTGGCGAGCCGGACGAGAGAGACTTGCAATACGCTGCGGACATTCTCAATCGCGGCAAGAAAGTCGCCATCCTGGCGGGTCGGGGCGCGCTCGGCGCCGGTCAAGAGCTGGAAGAGACCGCTGAAATGCTCGGCGCGCCGATCATCAAAGCATTGCTCGGCAAAGCCGCCGTTCCCGACGATAGCCCGTATACCACCGGCGGCATTGGCCTACTCGGAACCCGTGCCTCTCAAGAAGCTTTGGAAAACTGCGATACACTTCTGCTTGTGGGGACCTCTTTCCCTTACATCGAGTTCATGCCTAAGCCGGGGCAAGCCAAAGCGGTGCAAATCGATATCGATCCGACACGGATCGGGCTGCGCTATCCGGTCGAGGTCGGCCTGGTCGCTGACACTCGAATCGCATTGAAAGCGCTGCTCGGAAAGTTGAGCCGGCATGACGATCGAGACTTTCTCCAGCAAGCCCAAGCAACGACCAGCGAGTGGTGGAAGCTGATGCAGGAGCGCGGCAGCCGCACGGATCATCCTATGAAGCCGCAGGTCGTTGCATGGGAGCTCGGGAAAAGAATCGCGCCCGACGCCATTGTCTCAT
Organism: Binatia bacterium; assembly: GCA_044869705.1. GTDB lineage: Bacteria > Desulfobacterota > Binatia > UBA9968 > UBA9968 > DP-20. Next base: position 12,661 of record JBIOXP010000509.1, read on the forward strand.
CGGATTCGGGAACGATTACCACCTGGTTTGCACGACAGATTCCCGCAAAACGCAATCAAATGTTTTCGCTTTCGGGAACGCTGGCCACCATGGCCAATGGCTTGCCTTACACGATAGCCGCGCAGGTAGCCTTTCCGGAACGGCAATGCATCGCGTTTGTCGGCGATGGCGGGTTCTCCATGTTGATGGCCGAGTTCGCCACGGCGGTGAAATACCAGTTGCCGATCAAAGTGATTATCATCAAAAATAATACTCTGGGCCAGATAAAGTGGGAGCAGATGGTCTTCCTCGGAAACCCGGAATATGGCTGCGAGCTTCACCCGATCGACTTTGCCGCATTCGCGCAGGCGTGCGGCGGCACCGGCCTTACCATCGAACACGCTTCAGAATGCGCCAGCATATTGGAGCGCGCGCTGGCGACGCCGGGTCCGGTGATTGTGCAAGCGCTGGTCGATGCCAACGAACCGCCAATGCCGGCGAAGATCACCGTGGATCAGGCGGAAAAATTTGCGCAATCATTGATTCGGGGCACACCGCACCGAAGTGACATCGCACTGACAGTGCTGAGCGATAAAGTAAGAGAGCTGGTCTGACGGCGCAGCGCAATTTGGCTCGCTGTGGGGAATTTCCTGTTCCGACCACCACGGCAGTCACGGTCTGGGCGTTTAGCCTAGAGAAACTTTCGGCCTTGCACGGGATCTGGAACGGCAAGGCCCATGTCCTGAATAAGCGGATCTACTTCCTTCTTGAACTCCCAACGACCTTGGCTATTGCTGCGCCGCTTCAAACCCCAATGGCAGAAGCGGTTGGAGCGCTCGGAGTCCGAACGGCCGAACATATCCAATGCTTTGATGTACCAAAAATTGACGCTCTGCTGCACACGTTCGCGAGATTCGTCGTCTTTGGCCGCCAGTTCCGCTGTTTGATTGGTGCCGTAGCCGATGTGGCCCATCTCCTCTTTCAGCACCTCCGGCAAAACACGTTGGAGCGGCAAATAGCTGCAATCAAGAAATTCTTCCAATTGATAACGCCCCACGCGATCGATCAAAAAACCAAAAACCGAGAAATCCTCCCAAGTTGTAATCACGCCCCGAAAAGCCTCCAGGTAACGTTTCTGATTCGGAATACTCAATAGAAACGAAGTATCTTTCCCGATTTCACCGGCGAGGCGAGCGAATTTGCGATAATGGTCCATTTCTTCGGCAGCGGTCCGGGCGACGACCAACTGACTTACCTTGTCCGGCGCCGAAGGGAGAATGTCTTTGACGTAAAGATGCGGGCCGCCAATTTCGCAGTCGGCCTGGATGGTCAAGACGCGCTCGAGTAAGTCCTTGTACTCGGATGGCATCTTCTCCAAATGTTCACGGTCAACCTTGTCTTCAAACATAGAAACTATCTTTCCTCCTAAAAAAGCAGAGTAAACGAATCACGGCTGATCACCGCGGGTTTCCTCTGAGACGCTCCCGATTCGATTCCGCATAATAAAGCTGTCCCCGCTCGTAACCCCGCCGGAAAGCTTCTTGATCGCACAAATCAGCATAGCGGTCGCGCAAAACAGCGCGTGCCTCGCTCAGCGATTTGCCCCGACAGTCGGGCCTGAGCGCGGCTTCGAAACCGGAGCGATACGTCTGCTCCGCGTCGCCAAACGATTGCCCGTCGGGATCATATTCTGCCGCTTCCGCATCACGCAGTCCGATCCACCAGCTATGTCTCGCGGCATCTAAACTTTCCGCGCCGGCGCGCTCCATAATGCCGCGGCCGCGTTCTATCCGTTCGTCATTCTCGGCGAACGCAATCACGACGGTCCGTCCTTGTCGCAGTGCATCCTCATAGAGAAAGATTTCATCTTTAGGTATGCCGTGCGTTAAGCTCTCTTCCAAAAAATTTCCCACCGCCCCGCCAGCGACCGCGCCGCCGACACCGAAGACGCCCGAGCCGAGCCCAACAGCCAAGATCGGACCTACTCCCGGAAGCAAAAAGTTGCTCATGAGTGCTCCGGCGGCTAAACCGGCTGCACCACCGGCCACTCCACCGATCGCCATGCCCATGCCTGGTTGTTCGGCATCTTCGCTCGGCGTTCGCTGGAGAGTATCGCCGGAAGTATCCGGTGTCAGTAGAACCAAGGCGTCGGGCGCGAAACCCGCAGCGCGCAACTCCCCCATCGCCTTATCCGCATTTCTCTTCTCGGTAAATATTCCAACCACGTTCTCCATGTCGGCCTCCGTGTCAGTGAATTTTGCAATGCCCAAGCCAATCGCCTTGGCGTCGAACCGCCTGGGTTCGATCCTCGCCAACTCGTCTTACTGGAAAAGAAATGTGGCACAGTACGGAGCAGAACCGGCGTGGTCCTTTGAGTCGGAAATTGACTTCTGAATCAGATTTTTCCCACCAATTCGATGGCCGCTTGCAGAGTCTTGGCGCCGGGCCGCCAGTTCGCGGGACATAGTTCATCCTCGTGGCCGCGAACGAAAATCGCTGCTTGGAGCTTTCTTAAAATTTCTTCAATACTCCGCCCGATGCGGTTATCGTGGAACTCGCAAGCGCGAACCACACCATCGGGATCAATAATAAAGCTCGCCCGCAAGCAGATGCCGAACTCTTCTACATAGGTTCCAAAGTAACGCGACAGTTTTCCCGCATTGTCCGCAACCATCGGATAGCGGACCTGTTTCACGGAGGGCGACACATCGTGCCAAGCTTTGTGCGCAAAAGCGCTATCAGTGCTGATGCTCAATACCTCGGCACCGAGCGCGGAGAACTGATCGTAATGCGCCGCGGCATCTGCCAATTCGGTCGGGCAAACGAAGGTAAAGTCCCCTGGATAAAACAGCAATACGAGCCATTTCCCCTCATATGATGACAGGCGGATCTTTTTGATTTGCTCATCATGATACGCTTCGCATTCAAAATCGGTGATTTTGTGTCCAACGGATGGCATTTTGGATTACGGGGCGCCCAATGAAAGGCGGCGCGCGATTCACAAGAAAGAGCAATGCTTGTACCATTCGAAACCGGCAGCTCCAATGTAAATTCCGGCCAATCGAACGTTAATCCGTTCCGGTGCCGGGACAGGTGCTGTTCTGTGCGCGCCACAGATGATATTTGAGTTGAGCAAGCAACCCCTGGCACAGCAGTTGCCCTATGGCGAGAGAATGGTTGAAAAATTCCGACTCGCTGCGACGGCGGATCTGCACTGCAAAACGAGCTCGGCAGGTGTTTTCAAAGACATGTTTGCCCGCCTAGCCAAAGACGTGGATGCTCTGGCGCTCTGCGGGGACCTCGTAGATTACGGGCTGCCTTCCGAGGCGGAAATTCTCTTGGACGAACTCAGCCCGGTTCTGAAAAAAAAAATCCCGACCGTAGCGGTATTCGGCAATCATGAATTCGAGTCGGGTAAGGCGGATCAGGTTCATAAAATCCTAACCTCTGGAGGCATCACGGTGCTCGATGGCGGCGCCTGCGAAATCAACGGTATCGGCTTTGCCGGCATAAAGGGATTCGCGGGTGGCTTCGGCGAGCGCGTGCTCGAACCCTGGGGAGAAACTGTCATCAAACGGTTCGTTCGCGAAGCGGTGGAGGAAGCGTTGAAACTGGAATCTGCTTTAGCTCGGCTCAGGACATCGCAGCGGTTTGCTTTACTGCACTATGCGCCCATAGCACAGACAATTTCCGGTGAGCCGCCCGAAGTGCACGCTTTTCTTGGCTGCAGCAGGCTCGAAGAGCCTCTGGATCGGTACGCGGTAACCGCGGCTATACACGGCCACGCGCATCGGGGCAGCGCCGAAGGCCGTACGAAGAGCGGAGTTCCTGTCTTCAACGTTGCGATGGGAGTTATGGAGCTTGCCTCAGCGGATCATCAGCCCTACCGGATTCTGGAGCTGCCTGTGCGGGCGACGGCATCCTAGCGGGCGTCAAACCTGTCGCCTCCGTCGCGGGCAGGGTCACGCGAAATGTCGTCCCTGCGCCGACTCTGCTCGTGTATTCGATAGCTCCGCCGTGAGCTAAAACGATTTGACGCGCAATCGCCAGTCCGAGTCCCGTGCCATGGGCCTTGGTCGATTTAAACAGATCGAAAACGTTCAGCCCGTCCGGTATGCCGGTGCCGGTATCGGTGATCTCGATCGAGATCGTCTCGCCGCGCGAATAACTCTTTACCGTCAATGTTCCGCCATCGGGCATCGCCTCGAATGCGTTCTTGGCAATATTTAAAAAGACCTGTTTGAGCTTGTCGCGATCCCCGCGCACCGGCGGCAATTTTGGGTCCAGGTCCTCGACGACGTGAAAAGCATCGTTAAAAAATTCCGGAACCGCGAGCGGCATGACATTGCGCAAAAGTTCGGCCAGCTCGACCGTTTGAGAGCTCATATGGTGCGGTTGCGAGATCACATGAAATTCGGCAAGCAGCGCTTGCAACCGGCCGATCTCAGTCTTGAGATCGTGCAACGTATTGATGACCATCTCCTTGGTGGGTTCGAAATTGTTTTGCAGCGAGCGTTCCAAGTATTGCACCGTCGTCGACATCCCGTTTAGCGGGTTTCTGATCTCATGAGCCAGCATTGCGGTAGCCGTGCCAATACTCGCCAGATGGTCCTTTTCTCGCAGCTGATCACGAATTCTTTTCTGTTCGGTGTCGTCGCGCAAAAATCCGATATACCCGCTGAAGGCGCCCGCTTCGTCGCGTAATGCGACAATCTCGACGCGCACGTGGAGTTGTGAATCGTCTTTGCGCAGCACCCAGTCATACTCGCGCACGGTCGATTGGCGCTTCGCGCTGTCAAGCATCGCGCTCCATCTACGCTGATCGTCCGGCGTGGTTTTGAAAAGACGGGAAAAATGAATCCCGTCGAGGTCCTCGGCGACGTAACCGAGGAGTTGCTCGGTTCCTTTCGAATGAATGACGTAACCGTCCGCGCTCAGGAATAGAATCGCGTTGTTGGTGATATTACGCAGTAGCACGGTGAGGAGCCGCTCGGTTTGGCGCCGCTCGGTTTCCATCCGCTGCAACTCGTCCCCGCGCGCGATCAATTCGGAAGCGCGTTCGTCAAAACGGCGTGCCAGCTCCTCGTTCAACCAGTGAACGATTCCGTCACGTTCCTTGCTCTCACTGAGATCACGCACCAATACGATGATGTAATCGCCCTGATCCGCGCGGAGCCAAATTTGCGTCGTTTCCGCCGTAAAGACCGACCGGTCGCGGCGGCGATATTCGCCCTCGCCGCGCCAAAACCCGGTCGCCCTTAGCGCGTTCAGCGTTCGTCCGTGCACGCGCTCGAATGCGGACGGGTCTGCGTAGAGGCGCTCCACGCTTTGGTAAAGAACTTGGTCTTTTGAAAGGCTGAATAGGCCTGCCGCATTCTCGCTCCAATCCACGACCGTGAGAGACTTGGCGTCGATAACGAATACCGCCTGTACCATTCCTCTGCAGAGCGCCGCGAAAAATTTCCGATCAACGGGCGGGGAAAAAACCGAATGGGGTAATATTGCTGAGTGTCTGGATTCCACAGCGGGGCAACTCCGAACATGAACCGAAAAATTTGGCCGTGTGACGGAATATTTCCCGTCGCCAGGTGATGTGTCTATCTCAATCTTGGTACACGACGACGGCTAAATCAAGACGTCTGGAACATTGTTTGACAGTTTGGGAAACTGATAAGCAGTGAAGATTGAACAATTAGGTTGGGCGGATCAATTTGAGCCGTCAGCC
>JBIOXP010000510.1:0-3251 GCA_044869705.1 Binatia bacterium
CAAATGCCGCATTGAAAGCCGCCGTATTCAATGAATGACTGCTGTAGCGGATGAAGCTTGCCGTCTTGCGCCAAGCCCTCGATGGTTTCGATCTTCTTGCCGTTACAGCTTGCCGCCAATGTCAAACAAGAGCTTACCAGCCGGCCGTCGATGATGACACTGCAAGCGCCGCACACGCCGATGCTGCAGCCTTCCTTGGTGCCGGTCAGACCCAGATTGTCTCGCAGCACGTGGAGCAACAGTCGATTGGCTTCCACTTCGAGGTCATGTTCCTGGCCGTTCACGGTTAAAGTGAGCTGTTTCTTCATTCTCGACCACCAAATATGTTGGGATTTAGTCGGCCCAACGAGTCAGCCGACTTTCGAGTGCTTGCACGAAAGCATTACTTACTAGCCCGATTATAAGGACAACCATTGCAATAGCAAATACCTTGGCGGTATCGAATTGCGCGCCGTACTTTTGCGCCAGCGCGCCCAGCCCGACGAAGGCGATGAGCATTTCGCCGTTGATCATGCCTTTGACCGCGCGACCCATGCCGAGGCGAATTCCCGCGAAGACCAACGGCAAAGAAGCCGGCAGTAAAATTCTGGTGAAAATCTGGCGCTCGCGACAGCCGAACGAATACGCCATCTCGACGAGCGATGGGTCGACGGTGCGAATTGCGGTGGCGGTGTTCATGACAATGACAAACGTCGAATAGACGAAGATGATGGCGATCCGAGAGGCGTCGGACAAGCCGAAGATGGCAAAAAAGATCGGCGCGAAAAGAATCGATGGGCAGACGAACAGAGCATGGACATAAAGATCGAAAGCCTTGGCAATGACGCGATAACGGCCCATGAGCGCACCCAGAACAAGTCCGAAAAGGAGCGACAGCGCGAAGCCAACGATCAAGCTCATCACGCTCGATTGCAGATTCGAGAAAATGACCCCGCTTCCGACAAATTGCACGAGCGCTTTAATTACCTGCGAGAATGGCGGCAGCCATTGCAAGCCGAGCCCCCAGCCGAGACACTCCCAAATCACCGCACCGCCAAGCAATGCCAAGACTTCCGGCGCGTAGCGGCGCAGGACCCGCTGCAGCGCACGCGATGGCCCGATTTTTTGCGTCGCGGTCGGTTTGATGACCGCTTCTGATGCCGTCATCAATTTCATGGCTCCTGTGTTTGCATCGCGCGGAGATTTTCCCAGAGGTATTCTTTGATCTCGACGAAGGCCGGCGACTTCTCGATCTCGGGTGGCCGCGGCCTCTTTAGCGGGACATCAATCATTTCCTTGACTTTGCCGGGACGCGGCGTCATCAGCATCACTCGGTCGCCGAGCATCACGGCCTCTTCCATGCTATGAGTGATGAACACCACTGTTTTGCGTTCTCGTTCCCAGAGCTGAAGCAACTGTTCCTGCAACAGACGGCGGGTTTGTTCGTCGAGAGCGCCGAAGGGTTCATCCATGAGCAAGATGCGTGGATTCACCGCCAGCGCGCGTGCCAGGCCGACTCGCTGTTGCATGCCCCCGGAAAGCTCTTTGGGCAATCGGTGCTCGAAACCTTCCAGTCCGACCAACTTGATGAGATCTCTGGCTTGGGCCTGCGAGTGGGACTTGGTCGCGCCGCGGACATCGAGACCGAAGGTGACGTTGCCCAGAACGTCGATCCACGGCAGCAGAGCAAAACTCTGAAACACCACCGCACGCTCCGGTCCCGGGCCGACGACCGGATGCGCATCGATGCTGACTTCGCCGTGTTGATATGGAATCAGTCCGGCGATGATTCTCAACAGGGTTGTCTTGCCGCAACCACTGGGCCCGATCACCGTGACGAATTCATTGTCGCGGACTTCGAAATTGATATCCTTGAGGGCCAGCAGTCCGCCGCCATTATCGATGCTTGCGAATTCTTTGGTTAAGTTTTTGACTCGAATCATTCGCCTGCTTACGCGACTACGCGAGAGAAATGCCGGGCGCCCAGGGAGCGATTTTGCGCTCGAGAAATTGCATCGCGGAGAGCAACGCTAAAGCCTCGATGATCACGGCGAGTACCGTGGCGAATACCATATCCGACTGCATGCGGCCGGAAAATTCCAGGAGCAGCCTGCCCAAACCGCTTGCGACGAGAAGAAGCTCGACCATGACCATCCCGGTGATGGCCCGACCGAGACCGATCCTCAACCCGGCAAAGATAGCGGGCAGGGCACCAGGAACGATAATTCGCCGCCAGATCTGCGTTTCCGTGGCGCCAAACGACTTGGCCATTTCGATCAGGGTCGGTTCGATGCTGCGCACGCCGGCACGGGTATTGATTGTAATAAAAACCAACGCAAACGAGACGACGATGAACACTCGAGCGGCGAGACCGAGGCCCAGGGCGATGATCACGATCGGAATGAGCGGGGCGACCGGCATCACCAGCAGCACGGCAAAATACGGATTGAGTAGGCGATCCATCCAGGGCACCCGGGCCGCGACGAGTCCAAGCGGAATGCCAACCAGCACCGACGCTGCGTAGCCCAAGACCAGAGCCTGATTGCTGATATAGAGCGCTTCCCAAAAGCGCGGCTCGAGGAAAATCAGATGGAATAACCCTGTTGCGACATGAGAGAAGCTGGGCAACAGAAAATTTTGTGATCGGCTCAGGAAATATTCCCACAGCACCACGGCAGCTGTGAAGACAGCGAGCCGCGGCAGCCAATCGCGGAGAAGGCGTTTGTTCATGTGCGTTAGGGGCGATCGCCGTCGCCCCTACAATCGGTGAAAATGCCGCGTCACAGTGCTAGCGCGATCCGCTCACTCTACCCACCTTGGCGAGCGCGGCAGGAAGAATCTTGGCATCGACGATCTCCTTGCTATTCACCGGAGTTTTGAGTTCGCCGCTGTCGGTGAAAAATTTAACCGTGTCGTCCAGGATGGACGTGTCACCGCCGTTTTGCGGCCAGGCGCGCACGACATCCAAATAGGCTTTGATCGCCTGGGGGATGATGTTCTTCGGCATATCCGGCAGATATTTAGCCACAACCGGCTCGAGAATTTTGGGATTCGCGTGCGCCATCCGGAAGCTCTTCAAAAGTTCCGCGGTGTAGGCGATTGCGACATCTTCGTTCTTCCGTAGCCAATCGACATTGCCCCAGAAACTGGCGCCGCTGATGTTGAAAAGATTTCCCGTCTTGATGATGTGATAACGCCCGGGCGCCTTGTCATCGAGGTTAAGCCAGTCCCCCATTTGCACCAGAGTGGCGTCGATTTGATTATTCTGCAGC
>JBIOXP010000511.1:0-5259 GCA_044869705.1 Binatia bacterium
CCTTGTAATGGCGGTAAGGTCCGGTGCGACCAAATGGAGTGATTGAAACCACCACCAAGCCGGGGAATTTGTTTTTTAACAGGTCGTCGTCGAAGCCGGATTGTTCCAAATATCCGAGCGGCGTGGCTTCGACCAGAAGGTTGGCAGAACCAAGCAGCCGAGAAAAAATTTCACGATCCGTTTCGCGACCGAGATCGACAACGATACTGCGTTTGTTGGTATTGGCATGAATGAAGGCGAGACTCCGCTCGGGATCCACGATGTTGCCGGCGAACGGCGGCAGCATGCGATTGCGATCGCCCCCGGGTGGCTCGACTTTAATGACATCCGCACCGAGATCGGCGAGCCAACGGCTTGCGTATGACGCCGGAATATCGCCCAGTTCGATAACTCGAAGATGCCCGAGAGCGGAATCGTTGTTGTTCGCTGCCAAGCGCGTAGCCTTCCTAAACGCCAGCGCATACCCGGCGGACCGGACCTGTAGGGGCGAGCGCCGGTCGCCCTCCTTGACGAAAGGAATTCTCCCTCCGGTCGAAATGACAATTATCGATAATTGAACTCGGCCCCGTCATAGATGTTTTGCGGCAAGCTTATCTCTCCAGCTGGTTTTACCGGCTTAGATCAACGAGCACCCTGCCGCGAACCGCGCCCTTCAGGATTGCGTCGATTTTCGGATTCAGTTCCTCGAGAGAGACCTCAGTGACTATCCTGGAAAAATCTACGTTCCACTCGCCGGCGAGCTTCTGCCACGCCATCTGACGAGCCCGCATCGGTATTTCTACTGAATCGACTCCAAGCACGCTCACGCCGCGGAGAATGAATGGAAAAACACTGACGTTAAGCTCGGGCGACATCGCGTTGCCGCAAGCCGCAACCAAGCCGCCATACTTCGTGGACTTCAACGCCGTGGCGAGAATATTTCCTCCGACGGTGTCGATGACGCCTGCCCAACGCGGTTTTTGCAACGGCCGACCGGAAGTATCGTTCGCCTCTTCGCGGGAAATGACTGTTTTGGCGCCAAGGTTTCGCAAAAAATCATGCTCGCTCGTTTTTCCCGTCGCGGCGACCACATTGAAGCCAAGCTTCCCGAGAATTGCTACAGCAATGCTGCCGACTCCTCCGGTTGCCCCGGTGACGAGGACCTCACCGGACTCCTTCGTTAAGCCGCTCGCCATCAATCGGATCAAACATAACGCCGCGGTAAGACCCGCAGTGCCGTAGCTCATGCTGTCTTTCAAGGAGAGTCCTTGAGGCAATTTCGTCGCCCAGAGCGCCGGCACGCTGATGTACTGGCCAAACCCTCCGGCGGTATTCATGCCAAGATCGAATCCCGTGACAGTAACCTGATCACCAACGCCAAAGAGCTTCGTTGTCGAGTCTGCGACTATGCCGGCAGCGTCGATGCCCGGCGTGTGGGGGTATTTTCGCGTGACGCCTTTGTTGCCGGTGGCGGACAATGCGTCTTTGTAATTCAACGAAGAATATTTCACTTCGATGATTAATTCTCCCGCGGGCAAATCGCTCAGCGCGCGCTCGCGGATGTCACGAGGAAAAGTCTTTTCGGCCGTCTCGGAAACGACCATGGCCTTGAATTTTTGCGGTAATGGCATGCCTAAACTCCTAGCTCAATGTTTTATTCTTTCCAGCGGTACCGAATGAAGCGGCAAACTGTCAAGCCCGTTGAATCAATACCACCTTGAAATGCAGTCGATCTTAAGGGCAAATAGAGTCTGGAGGAAACAGCTATGGCAACTGAACCTGGCGCGGGACTCGCCGGTGTCATCGCGGGTCACACGGCTATTGCTACCGTCGGAAAAGAAGGTAAAGGACTCACCTATCGCGGCTACTCGATTCATGATTTAGCGGAACATTCAACGTTTGAAGAAGTCGCCTATCTTTTGATTTACGGGCATTTGCCAAAACCAGCCGAGCTCAACGGATACAAAGCTAAATTGCGTTCGATGCGCGGCTTGCCGTCGGCGCTGAAAACTGTTTTAGAGCTGATTCCTCGTAGCACCCATCCCATGGACGTGATGCGTACCGGCTGCTCCATGCTCGGCACGCTCGAGCCCGAAGGTCCCGGCCACGATCAAATTGCCGTGGCTAACCGACTCACTGCCTGTTTCAGCGCCATGCTGTTCTACTGGCACCACTTCCACGTCAACGGCCGCCGCATCGAGACTGAGACCGACGACGAGAGCACCGCCGGTCACCTGCTCCATCTGCTGCACGGAAAAAAGCCGGACGAGCTGCACCGGCGGGCCATTGACGTCTCGCTGATCCTCTATGCCGAACACGAGTTCAACGCTTCGACGTTCACTGCGCGCACGATAGTTTCTACCCTGCCCGACTTTTATTCAGCCGTAACCGGCGCCATCGGCGCGCTCCGCGGACCATTGCATGGTGGCGCCAATGAAGCGGCGATGGAACTCATCGAAAAGTTTTCGAGCGCCGATGAAGCGGAAAAAGGCCTGATGGAAATGCTCGCCGCCAAAAAGCTCATTATGGGTTTCGGCCATCGCGTCTACAAGATTTCCGATCCCCGCTCCGACGTGATCAAAGCGTGGTCGAAAAAGCTCAGCGCGTCGGTCGACGACAATCGCCTGTTCCCCGTTTCAGAGCGCCTCGAACAGGTGATGCGGCGCGAAAAAAAGATGTTTCCCAATCTCGACTTCTACAGTGCCACAGCCTATCACTTCTGCGGCGTTCCGACGGAGATGTTTACGCCGCTGTTTGTAATTTCCCGGATTACGGGTTGGGCGGCGCACATCATCGAACAACGCGCCGATAACCGTCTCATCCGGCCAAACGCGGATTATGTCGGCCCTGATCCCCGGCCGTATGTTTCGATCGAGAAAAGATAACGCCGATCAAGGTTCAACCCTTCAACCTTCAAAACTGCGCGCAATTTTCCGGACGACGTTGACGTGGAACTTGGAACCTTGAAGCCATAATAAAAACACGATGAGTACTGAGACTTCAAATACTCGGCCGCAGCCCGATCAGATTCTTGTCGAGTTGGCCGAGTATGCAGCGAATTACGAGCGTCACAGTCGCGAAGCCCTCGATACGGCGCGCTACAATCTTATGGACACGCTGGGCTGCGGCTTGCTCGCGCTCCGTTATCCGGAGTGCGTAAAGCGTCTGGGGCCGATCGTTCCAGGCGCGGTATTGAACGCGGGCGCACGCGTTCCTGGGACTGCATGGCAGCTCGATCCCGTGCAAGCCGCTTTCAATATCGGCGCTATGATCCGCTGGCTCGATTTCAACGACACCTGGCTCGCCGCCGAGTGGGGGCATCCTTCGGATAACTTGGGCGGGATTCTTGCCCTCGCCGACTATCTCAGTCGCACGGGTCAACAGCAGTTTACCGTTGCCGATGTGATAAAAGCATTGATCAAAGCGCACGAAATTCAAGGCATCTTGGCGCTCGAAAACAGCTTCAATCGCGTCGGCCTCGATCACGTGTTGTTGGTTCGAGTGGCGACGGCGGCGGTCGCCACAGCAATGCTCGGCGGCTCCATCGAGCAAATCGTCAGCGCGATTTCCAATGCATGGACGGACGGCGGTGCGCTCCGTCTCTATCGTCATGCCCCCAACACCGGCCCGCGCAAGTCTTGGGCGGCCGGCGACGCTACCAGTCGTGGCGTGCGGCTCGCGTTGATGGCGGTCCGAGGTGAGATGGGCTATGCATCGGCGCTCTCGGCCAGGACGTGGGGTTTTGAGGATGTACTCTTCGAAGGCAAGCCAATTACCCTCGGGCGACCGCTGGCGTCATACGTCATGGAAAACGTGCTTTTCAAAATTTCTTTTCCCGCCGAGTTTCACGCTCAGACCGCTGTCGAGTGCGCGTTTCAGCTTCACGATCAGGTCAAGAATAGACTCGATCAAATCGAAAACGTTGTCATTACCACGCAGGAATCGGCGCTCCGGATCATTGACAAATCCGGTCCGCTCTACAATCCCGCGGACCGCGACCATTGTATTCAGTACATGACGGCGGTCGGCTTGATTTTTGGCGAGCTCACCGCCGATCATTACGAAGACGCTGTCGCGTACGATCCGCGCATCGATGAGCTACGTAAGAAGATGACCTGCGTGGAAGACCCGCAGTATTCGCGAGACTACCTCGATCCCGAGAAACGGTCCATCGCCAACGCGCTGCAGGTTTTTTTCAACGATGGATCGAGCACGCCAAAAGTCGCCGTCGAATATCCTGTCGGTCACCGCCGTCGTCGCGCAGAAAGCATACCGTTGCTGCTCAAAAAATTCGCCGCCAACTTGGCCTCGCGGTTCGCGCCTGAGCAGTGCGAAAAAATTGTTCGGCTTTTCCGCGACACCCGGCAACTCGATGCCACGCCGATAAACGAATTTACCGATATGTTCACAAAAGACGTTTAGCTCTGTGGTTAACGTCCAGGACCACGGCCGAATCGCACGCTAGGCAAGCTCGAAATCGCTTTAACTGATCTGAGGTAATACATGAATCCACGTCAAACGCTGAAAAAGCTTTTGAAACGCAACCAACTGTTGGTCGCGCCGGGTTGCTTTGACGGTTTGTCGGCGCGCCTCGTCGAAGAAGCCGGTTTCGAAGCTGCCTACCTGAGCGGCGGCGCTGTCGCGCGCAGCATGGGCATTCCGGATATCGGACTTGTGACCATGAGCGAATCCATCGAGCGCGCGGCCCAGGTCGTCTCCGCGATCAAAATTCCGGTGATCGCGGACGCCGACACCGGCTATGGCAACGCCGTAAACCTCGTGCGCAGTGTGCGAGAATTCGAGCGAATCGGCGTCGCCGCGATCCATATCGAAGACCAAATCACGCCCAAACGTTGCGGTCATCTAGACGGCAAGGAAGTCATCTCGCTCGCTGAAATGGAAATGAAATTGAAAGCCGCCCTCGATGTCCGCACGGATCCTGATTTCTGCATCATTGCGCGGACCGACGCACGCGGTGTCCATGGGCTCGACGATGCCGTCGCGCGCGCCAAGGCATTTGCCAAGCTCGGCGTCGATGCGATCTTCGTCGAGGCGCCGCAATCCGAAAGCGAGCTCGCGGAAATCCCCAGGCGCCTTCCAGACGTGCCGCTTCTCGTCAACGTTTTTAAAGGCGGAAAGACTCCTATGCTGCCAATGGCGAGCTTGCAGCAGATGGGCTATCGAATTGCTATTTACCCTTCCGAAACGCAGCGCGCGGCGATTCACGCGATGCGCAACGCGCTGGCCACGCTTAAACGCGAAGGCACGACAGAGTCGATT
>JBIOXP010000512.1:0-9025 GCA_044869705.1 Binatia bacterium
TTGAGCAAGAGTAATTTTGAGTTCTCGGGGAATCAGGACGAAGACGACAAGTACGACATCCCGACGTTTTTACGACGGCAGATGGACTGAGGAGCAGGCGAGCGGCCTGGGCGCCAGCTCGCGCTCCAGATCTTGCGGCTGGCGTTTCGCGTGTCGGTATAGCCCGAGTCAGAGCGGGATTCGGTCATACGGCGGAGTAGTTTATGCGTTGCACTCGCGACGGTACAGGCTCCTCCGAAAAAGCTCCGGTGTTCCGGAGGATCGTCTCGTTCACGCGGAGCACGCGTCTGCAACCTCGATCAGCTGAGTTCCGGGGAGGCGAGTCTAAACTCGGCATCACTGCGAAGTCCGCAGACGCTTTTCCTTGCGCCAGCGTTCCAGTGCCAATCCGATCAATCGGTCGATCAGGCGTGAATAGCTCAAGCCGCTGACTTCCCACATTTTGGGGTACATGCTGATCTCGGTGAAGCCGGGGATGGTGTTGATTTCGTTGACCAGCACTTGGCCGTTCGGCCGCAGGAAAAAATCGACGCGCCCCATGCCTTCACAGCAAAGTACCTGAAATGTACGCACCGCGATCTGCCGAATCTCCGAGATGATATTTTTCGGCAGGCGCGCGGGGATCTCCAACCGAGCGCCCCGGTCATCGATATACTTCGCAGCGTAGGAGTAGAATTCATGCCGCACGATAATTTCTCCCGGCAGCGACGCGATCGGCTTGTCGTTGCCGAGAACCGAGCATTCGATCTCACGGCCACGAATCGCTTCTTCGATGATAATTTTACTGTCGTAACGGAACGCCGTGTCGATGGCGCCGCGGAACTGAGACGACCGGCTCACTTTGCTGATGCCTATGGAAGATCCCAGGTTTGCTGGTTTCACAAAAAATGGCAGACCGAGATTCTTTTTAATGGTCTTGAATTGAATCGATTTTTGTTCCCGTTGTTCGCAAACAACGAATTTGGGAACCGGGATTTTGGCATCGCGCAGCAGCCGCTTCATCACGTCCTTGTCCATCCCGACGGCGGATCCCAAAACGCCGGCACCGACAAACGGTAGATCCGCGAGCTTCAGTAAGCCTTGGATCGTGCCGTCTTCTCCGAAAGGACCGTGCAGCACAGGGAAAACCACATCGATCGGGCCGATGCCGCCGCCGCCTTCGCGCAGCAACGGCGTTGGGTTCTCTCCGGGCCGCACCGCGGCCAAACTCTTTCTTTCCGTGAACTTGACCGTGCTGTGTTTCTCGTCGGAGAGCAGCCGCGCAGCTTCATCGAGGTGCCAGCGCCCTTGGCGGTCGATGCCGATGGCGACCAGCTCATACTTCGCTTTATCGATCGCGTTGGCGATATTTCGCGCCGACACGAGCGAGATCTCATGCTCGGCGGATTTGCCGCCGAACAGCAGTGCAACCCGCAGTTTTTTCTTCATGGAGCTGATTTAAAAACCGTCGGACGGAAAAGAAGATAGTGCATCACCGAGAGTAGAGGATAGAGGATGGGAACGGGCTTCGATCCTCTATCTTCCATTCTGTGCGTTCGAGCTATGACTTCGTGGCGAGCGTTGCCGGTGCTTGTTGTTCGATGACTTTGACGACTTTGCCGGGATAAGCTTGCTTTTCGAATTGTAGGACGAAGTACTTCGCTTTCACCGGGTCGCCTTTGTTGTCGAACTCGATGGAGCCGGTGACGCCTTTAAAATTCTTGATCTTGCGCACCGCCATGGCGACGTCGGCACGGCTCGGTTTCTTGCCCGGGTTGGCTTTGATCCAGCCCTCGATGGCTTTGATGCCAACCAGGGTTGCGTCGTAGCCGTACATACCGAAGGACTCGGTTTCTTTTCCGAAGCGCTGCTTATATTTTTTTGCGAAGGCGGCGGTTTCCGGATAAGCATCCGGCGGACCAGCGACACTCGTGTAATAGCTTCCCACCACAGCACTCCCGGCAATCTTGGCCATTTCGGCCGAGTCGAGTCCGTCGGGTCCCATGAACTTCGCCTTGACGCCTTTCTCGCGGAGCTGTTTCAGCAGGAGGCCGCCCTGGTGATAAATGCCGCCGAAATAGACAAGATCGGGATTTTTGGCTTTGAGCGGAATGATCATCGGCGAAAAGTTGGCGCGCTCTTCAGTACCGTCAAAACCCAAGACGTTGAGGCCGAGCTTTTTCGCTTCGTTGCGAAAATTTTCCGCAACACCTTGGCCGTAGAGAGTCTTGTCGTGGATGATGTAAACGGACTTCAACTTCAAATCTTGGGCCGCGAACCGCGCGCCGACCGGCCCTTGAACGTCGCCGCGCCCGCACACGCGATTGACATTGGGGTAGCCGCGATCGGTAATCTCGGTCGCGGTATTCGCCGGGGAAATCATTGTCAGCATCGCGTCTTTGTAAACTTCAGAAGACGGAAGCGCGACACCGGAATTGAAATGTCCGACGATCACGAGCACCTCGGGATCCGCAACCATATTTCGCGCATTCGCGACGCCGACCTCCGGTTTCGCCTGGTCGTCCTGCGGCACGAGTACCAGATCATAGCCGAGATCTTTGAAAGACTTGACGGATTCTTCCACAGCGAGCTGAGCGCCAAGCTTGATATGCTCGCCGATGGCGGCCTGCTCGCCGGATAACGGCGCTTGCACGGCGATCTTGATTCTACCCTTCTGCTGGGCAGGTGCGGTTAGGGGCAGAGCAACACTCACCATCACTAGCAATGCCAATGAGAGACGTTTCACCACGTGGGTCACTCCTTAAGCTTTTGGAATGACCCACGATAACAAATCGCGATCGGACGCGCCACTGAGATGTGCGGAAAGAGAGCCTTCTTGACCTGAGCTAGATCACGGGTGGGTCATGTCAGACGCGTCAGACGGGTACCTCTTGGGCTGTCACCGTAAGCGAAATTTTTTGGCTTTGGCGAAGCAGCGTGAGCTCGCAACGCGAGCCGATTCGCGCTTCGGTCAAGAGCTTGTGGAGATCGTCCACGGAGCGCACCGGCGACTCACCGAGTCCGACAATCACGTCGCCATCTTTGAGTCCGGCCCGCTCGGCTGGACTTTCTTTCTCAATCGAAATCGCCAGCACGCCGGTTTCGCTCTTGAGCTGTTGAGCGCGCACGACCAAACGCGGGATGGCGACGGTTTGCCCAGCGACACCGAGATAGGCGCGGCGAATGCGCCCGTGCATGATGAGATGCCCGGCGATGAATTTTGCCGTATTGACGGCAACGGCAAAGCACAGTCCCTGTGCGGGAAGGATGACAGCGGTGTTGATGCCGATCACTTCGCCATTGGAGTTGACCAGCGGTCCGCCGGAATTTCCCGGATTGAGCGCGGCATCGGTCTGGATCACGTTATCGATCAGCCTTCCGGACTCGGACCGGAGCGAACGACCCAATGCGCTCACCACTCCGGCCGTCACACTATACTGAAAGCCGAAAGGATTGCCGATCGCGATCGCGAGCTGGCCAACCCTGATTTTTTCCGAGTCCCCGAGCGGTGCCGGCACCAGAGCGGGCGCCGAAATTCGAATCACGGCGATATCGGTTGCGGCATCGTGGCCGACCAGGCTCGCATCGAACCTGCGGCCATCGCTTAGGGCGACGGCGATTTTCCCGGCGCCTTGGACGACGTGGCTGTTGGTGAGAATAAAACCGTCCGGCGTAAAGACAAACCCCGAACCGCTCCCGCGAGCTTCCCGACCGCGTTCAACCTGCCGTTGGGCTGGAGGCAGAGCCTTGCTGACTTCGATAAACACCACCGAAGGACTGACTCTTTCGGCGGCGTGGACGACCGCCTGCGAGTAGGCATCCAGCAAGGCTGAATCGCGGTCAGATACGAGCGGCGGAGCGGGCTTAGAGTTGGCGGCGAAATCATGATCAAGCACTTTTTTTAAAACGGCTGTTCGCATGTTTGCTCCTGACAAGCAAAGTTAATCATCGGCGCGCTTTATGTTAAGTACGCACCAGCCGGTGGTATAGTACCTTTGGAGTAACCGCAGGAGCTCTGCATGAAAGCGAAAGCGACAAACTGCCCGGCGGAATATACGCTGAGCCTCATCGGTGGCCGATGGAAGATCCCGCTGATTTTTCATCTTCTGGACGGCGCTAAACGGTTTTCCGAGCTGGCCCGGGCTTTGGACGGCGTGACGCAGAAGATGCTAACTCAGCAGCTGAGAGAAATGGAACGCGACGGTCTCGTCGAAAGAAAAATTTTTCCCGAGGTTCCGCCCCGAGTCCAGTATTCGCTCACGCCACTCGGTGCCAGTCTGAAACCGGTCGTGGACAGCATGTGCCGCTGGGGCGTAGCGCGCGCTGTTTCGCCGGCTTCCGGCGAGGCGCCGGCATGATCATCAGCACCGGCGTCGATCTCGCCGAGGTGGATCGCATTCAAGCCGCGCTCGAAAATCCGCGCATCGGAGCGCGCTTTCGCGAGCGCGTTTTTACCGCCAAAGAGATCGAATACTGCGAGAAAAAGCAGCGCGGCAAATACGAGAGCTACGCCGGCCGGTTCGCGGCTAAAGAAGCGGTGATGAAGGCCCTCGGCCGGGGCTGGGGCGCCAAGGTTCGCTGGCTCGATATCGAGGTGGCGCGCGCGCGGAGCGGCAAACCGGCAATTGTTCTCCATGACAAGACCGCGCGCCTCGCCGATGAACTCGGCATTCGCCGCTGGGCGCTTTCGATCACGCACACCAAAGACCACGGCCTCGCCTTTGTGGTGGCGGAAGACGGATAGGGGAAAAAGTCCGAATAGTAGGAGGGGCGAGCGAAGCGATGCCCAGCAGAAGAAGCCAAGAAGCGATGGGTTTCGTTGAATGAACCGTTACAGCCTGACGATTTACGCGCGGGCGGAGCATGCTGCGCCCCTACGCAGATCCAGACCTAATAGATCTGGACGTCCGCCGTTTGCCTCGAGAGCCTTAGTATATCGGCCTTGCCGCTGGCCCTGAGCCTCGTCGAAAGGTTCATCAACTCAGACGCGAAAGCACATGGTACAGCTCACTAGAACGGTTTGAACTATTTGAACGTGCTGGTCCGCTCTTCGCTTTTGGCTGCAGTGTTCAGATGGTTTTTTTCGGGCAGCAGGAAGATCACCGCCAACGCCCAGATCCCGCAGAGCGCGCCCGCCACGGTCCAGAGCTTCTTGCTGCGACCGCTGTATTTGGCAATCACGCAGCAGAGAATCGCATCGAGAAAATGCACCGCTGCGGCGGTGCGCCAGAGCGCGCTCCCGTCCATTTCGGGTTTGACAAACAGCAGTCCGGAGAAATAACCAAGCAGTCGATATAAATCCACGGCACCCCTTGACGCTCACTTTGAGCTGTTAATATACTCGCTGTTCGCTCAATTAGGAAAGCGCCGTATGACGGTAAAAACCATCGAGTGGAAGAACGATCGAGTGGTCATGCTCGATCAGCGGCTGCTCCCGCATCGGGAGGTCTACCGCGCGTGTCGTGATTACCAGCAAGTCGCCAGCGCTATCCGCAACATGGTGATCCGCGGTGCGCCGGCGATCGGCGTTGCCGCGGCGATGGGAGTCGCGCTGGGCGCAATCAAGGCACCGGCGAAGACCTTCGATCGTGAATTTGAGCGGATTCTCTCGACCCTGGCGAAGACCCGTCCGACCGCGGTGAATTTATTCTGGGCCTTGCAGCGCATGCGTCAGATCTATTCGGACAAGCGCAGCCAAGGCGTCGAGGTGGTCAAGCGCGCGCTCAAGGAGGAAGCGCAGAAGATCTATCTGGAAGACATCGCGGCCAACAAACAGATGGGAAAATTCGGCGCGAGTCTGTTGCGCAATGCGAAAAAAATCATGACCCATTGCAACGCCGGCGCGCTGGCGACCGCGGGCTATGGCACGGCACTGGGAGTGCTTCGCGCGCTCAAGGATTCAGGAAAAGAATTCGAGGTTTTCGTGAACGAGACGCGGCCGTTTTTACAAGGCGCTCGCCTGACGGCCTGGGAGCTCTGCAAGGAAAAAATCCCCGCCACGTTGATTACCGACAGCATGGCTGGTTATCTGATGCAGAGAGGCAAGGTTGACGCGGTGGTGGTGGGCTGCGACCGTGTTGCCGCCAACGGCGATGTCGCCAACAAAATCGGCACCTATACGATCGCCGTGCTGGCGCGACGCCATGCGATTCCGTTCTATGTCGCCGGACCGACCGCCTCGATCGACGTCAATTGCGCCGCCGGAAAGGATATTCCGATCGAGGAACGGGACGTCAAAGAAGTCTCGCATATTTTTGGCAAGGCGCTGGCGCCCAACGGGATTCATATTCTCAATCCGGCTTTCGATGTGACCTCCCACGATCTGATCACCGCAATCATCACGGAAAAGGGAGTGATTCACCCGCCCTACCAGCAGAATATTCGCGCCCATGTCTGTCATTGAGAAAAATTACCAGCTGGAAGCGTATTTTCACGACGCCGGCAAGCCGCGCGACAAATGGCGCGTCGGTACCGAATACGAAAAGGTCGGCATCTATCGCGACACCGGCCAGGCGATTCCCTATTTCGGCAAGCGCGGCGTCGAGTCTATTTTACGGGAGCTGATCGAGCGCTTTGGCTGGGAGCCCGAAGAGCAGGACGGCAATATTATCGCGCTGACGCGGGATAAGGCGCAGATCACATTGGAGCCCGGCGGCCAGATCGAGCTCAGCGGCGAGCCTTGCGACAGCATTCATTGCACCTACGCTGAGTTCAATCAGCACATCCGCGAATTATTGGAAGTCGCCGATCCCTTGGGTATCATTTTTCTCGGCCTCGGCATGCAGCCGGTGAGCCGGTTGGACGAAATCGAATGGGTGCCGAAGAAACGCTACCGGATTATGGCGCCCTACATGCTCAAGGTCGGCAAGCTCGGTCAGCGCATGATGAAGCAGACCGCGACCGTGCAAGCCAACATCGATTACAGCGACGAAAAGGACGCGATGGCAAAATTTCGCACCGGGATGGGAATCGCGCCGATTCTGATCGGCATGTTTGCCAACTCGCCGATCTGCGACGGCGCGATCAACGGCTATCGGAGTTTTCGCGAGCACATTTGGACCGATACCGACAGGAATCGCTCGGGACTGCTGAAGTTTGCATTCGCCCCCGATGCTTCGTTCGCCCATTACGTCGAATATGCGCTCGACGTGCCGATGTATTTCATCATTCGGAATAAAAACTACATCGACATGACGCACATGACCTTCCGCCAGTTTCTCCAGCATGGCCACAACGGCGAGCGCGCCACGATCGAGGACTGGAGCGATCACCTGACCACGCTCTTCCCGGAAACCCGGATTAAACGCTACATCGAGATCCGCTCCGTCGATAGTCAACCGCCGGACCTCATGCCTGCACTTTCAGCTCTGGTCAAAGGGGCGTTTTACGACAGCGATTGCCTGCAGGCCACGTGGGATCTGGTCAAGAGCTGGAGCTGGGATGAACGCATGCAAGCCTACCTGGACTCTCATCGCGATGCGCTGGCAACCCGGGTGCGTCGCTATGCGCTGGTCGATCTTGCCAGAGAATTACTCGAGATCGCATGGGAAGGACTGCACCGGCAAAATCAGGTAAACGCGTTAGGGGAAGACGAGACCATCTATCTGAAGCCTCTGAAGGATCTTCTCGCGCAGGGCAAGTGCCCCGCCGATTTGCTGCTGGAAAAATGGGCGGGCGAGCTGCATCAGGATATCAAGCGGCTGATCGCCTATACGGCTTACAAGCTGCCGTAAATTGCCTCGACGATCTGCCGGTGGTTCAGCGTTTTCAGGCGCGCCAGAATCTCGCCGCCCGATAACCCGGTAAACGCCGTCAGAAATCGCCGTTTCAAGGCGGTAATTCTTCGAACGCTGGCCTCGATTTTCGCGCGCAACGCCGGATCGTGCTCCGCTCGGGCACAAACCGACTCGAACACATCGACCGCCTGCGTCAATTCGTGACAGAACAACAACACGTCGACGCCCGCATCCAAAGCAAGCGCTGCCGCTTCGGCGGGCGGAAAGTTGGCGCTGATGGCTTTCATCTCCATGTCGTCGCTAAAAACCACGCCATCGAAGCCAAGCTGGTGGCGCAGCAGCCCGGTGACGACAGCTTCCGACAAGGTCGCGGGCAACTCACGATCGAGCGCGGTAAATCGAACGTGCGCGGTCATGAGCGCCTCGATTCCGTTTCGGCAAGTCTTAGCGAAGGGCGGCAATTCGACTTTTCGGAGCTGATCGAGTGACTTTTCCACAACCGGCAGCTCGAGATGGGAGTCCCGCTCGGTTTCACCATGACCGGGAAAATGCTTGCCGCACGGGATAATGCCGCCGGCGCGCAAACCGCGCATCCACGCGGTGCTCATTTCGATGACTTCGTCCGGCGTTCTGCCAAACGCACGATCACCGATAATGGGATTCGCCGGATTCGAATTGACGTCGAGCACGGGCGCGAAATTCAGATTCAATCCGACAAGCGCTAGCTCCGCCGCTGCCGAGCGGCCACACTGATAGGCCAATGCAGTATCCCCGGAGTTCCCGATCGCCTCGGCTGGCGGAAAGTGAGTAAACGGCTCCGGCAGTCGATGGACGCGACCGCCCTCCTGATCGATCGCCAAAAATGGCGGCGCATCGGCTGCGGTGTTCCAAAGGGATCGACACAGATCCGAGATCTGTTCGGCCGAGCGGCAGTTTTGTTCGAAGAGGATAAAACCGCCAAACGGGTATTCTTCAAAGACCAATTGCTCAGCGCGAGTCAACGTCGCGCCTCGACAGCCGACCATAAGCATCTGCCCGAGCTTTTGCCGCAGCCACTGCACGTCGGGAATATACCACAAACTGGACAATCTTTAGGGCAGCGTGTAGATTCTCGGGCCGATGGCTAACGCCAAATATATTGTCGTCGAAGGGCCCATCGGTGTGGGGAAAACCAGCTTGGCGAAAATCCTCGTCAATGAGTTTCAGGCGCGCACCGTTTTCGAGCGGGTGGAGGACAATCCGTTTTTGCCGAAATTCTACAAGTCGCGGGAAACCTACGCCTTTCAAAACCAGACGTTTTTTCTCCTCAA
>JBIOXP010000513.1:0-11606 GCA_044869705.1 Binatia bacterium
ACTTGCGCCTGGACATTCTATCTATCCGCTCCTGCTCGTATTTCTTTCCCCCTCTTTACTTCATCCATTCTCTTCTGCGCAATTCGGGTTAAACAGCTCATGGGACCGAGATCGGAAGGGATTAGCAGGTTGTTGAAAAACCGCGATTCCAGGCTGTTCAAAAAGGTCCACATGCGAGGCGCGCGCGAAATCGACGAGCGGAGGCGTACTTACTGATACGTTGGAGCGAGGTGATCGCGCGCAACGAAGCAGGTGGGCCTTTTTCAACAGCCTGCTAGACCTTGTTCTTGCCGGGGGACTGGGATCCGGCCGGCTTTTTCGACCGCGTGGCTGCGCGCGCCGGTGGCTTTTTCGGAGTCGCCTTTCGCGCCACACGCGCGACGCGGCTCGGCGGGCGGCTCGGCTTGGTGCTATCGACGGGCCCCGCCATCGTGTCGGTCGGGATCGGCTCGACATTGAACCGATCCTCCTCGGCCTGTTCTTCCGGCTCGAATCGGTCCTCAGGTTCAACAGGTTGCGTATCCGGCGTGTCCAAGTGCCCGGGTTCGGGTTGAGCTTTCGTCACTTGTTGGGATGGATCGATCGCGGGCGACGGTCCGGTCTGCTGCAACGCCGGCCCCTTGAATACGCGCAGACCTCCTCGACGATCCCGCTCGAGTCGCACCAGACCCTCGCGCTGACCTGCGCGCAGCAGATCGATCAGCCCCGTGAACCCGTATCGCCGCTCGTCGAAGCCGCCCTCGGCGGCGCGTAAGAGCTGCTTGAAATTGCGCAAGTACATCGGCCACCGTGCCGTCGTGGCAGCGCTCAGGATCTGGCCCACCATGCGGATCCCGTCACCCTGATCGCCCTTCGGCGCGACCGGTGCCTCGACCGGAGCAAGCTGGGCCGCCTGCACGGCCTCGGCTCTCATCGCCCGCGGCTCGGTCTCGCCCTCCGCCGCAGCTCGATGACCTGCGTCGCCAGTCTCTGCGACGGCGACGGGCCGGCTCGCCGCGACAGCAGTCGAAGACCCGCTCTCGTCGAAATTCTCGTTCAGCTCGACCATAACGCTTCGACCGGCGTGCTTCAGCTGGACCAGACCCGATTGCGCCATCTTCTCGACAAAATCGAGGAACGACGACGTACCGTACGTCCGCTCGGAGAAGGTCGAGTCGAGCTGGAGCAGCGTGCTTTTGAGCAGGCCGATCTGCGGCGAGACTTCGCGCTCGGACAGGATCTTCAGCGCGCGCCGCACGATGGCGAACGCCTGCGCGATAGGCGCGGCGGCGGCTGCCGCTGACGGGCGGCCGCTCCTGGCGGCCGAGCGGCGGCCTCCCGTCAGATTCTCATAAGCGATAAACTCGTGGCAGTTGCGCTGGAGGATCGTGCTGGTGAACGCCCGGCCGCCGACGACGAACACTTTCTTATCGTATTGCTTCAGCTTCTCGACCAGCGAGAGGAAATCGCTGTCGCCGCCGACGATCACATACGCATTGATATGCGGGTGGGTGAAGGCCATTTCGAGGGCATCGAGCGCCAGGTTGATGTCGGCGCCGTTCTTGTCACCGCCGGGCGTCAGGTTGCGCTGCACCAGGCGGATG
Source organism: Binatia bacterium (assembly GCA_044869705.1). Lineage (GTDB taxonomy): Bacteria > Desulfobacterota > Binatia > UBA9968 > UBA9968 > DP-20. Next base: position 1,584 of record JBIOXP010000513.1, read on the forward strand.
GCGTGCTGCGTGAGGTGCCGGCTGTATTCGCCCGCGCGCGTCCAGTCGGCGTAGGCAATTTTGGTGACCACCTCGCCGCGCTCCTTTAAAGCGTCGAGGATGGCGCCGACGTCGAAATTCTCACCAAGCGTCGATTTCACGCCGATCTCGATGTTGTCGAAGTCGATGAACACAGCGATATTGAGTCGGTCTTGATGGGCCAATGGAACTTCCTTTCGAGCTTCTACTCTAAGCAGACAGCTGCCATTTTCGGCCGCGGGATCTATCGAATTTAACCCACCGCCGTTCTGACCAGAAATTTATCGCTCGAGGAGCGAGGATGTCAATTGAGTCGACTGAAATTCGCGGACAGAGTCACGCGGTTCGGCCGCGGCTTGGAAAGCTCAGGACATTGCCGCATTCGAGTTTAAAAAGCTCCGATCTTGAAGAGGTTAGCGGGTGAAAACGAGCTAACATGCTTCGACCGTTCGAGAAGCCTCACGCTGAGGAGACATTTGGAGGGTCAGCTGGGAGACATTTGGAGGGTCAGGCCTGAGTATTGACTATTTGACCAATTCCTCGGCCAGCTTCTCTTCCGTTTGCTTCTGCCGATGCGCCTGGTACCAATTATACAACCGGCTAATCATCGATGCGTCGCGATGCAGCCGCCACCCCAACTCCTTTGTTGTGACCCCACTCCACTCCCGAGCCAGGTAAACGAGCTGCGCCCTGGCCGCCACCCACTGCCGCTGCCGTCCCGCCTGCAGCAACGCTTTACTGTCCACTTCGCGCCGGGCACAAATCGCTTCTAATAGCCGGGCAAACCCAACGTTTCGACCTTTTATCTCAATCTCCTTCGCCTCCGCGCGCCTAGCTACGTCGCGAAGAAAACTATCGTCACCGAGAAAGCGTTGGTCGAGAGTCTGGTAGTATTTCTCGTCATGCCCCTGCTTGATTCCCTCTGCGATAAATCTCCGATAGCGCCGCCCGGCAGTTCCAACTTGGCTGCCGAACTGGCGAAGGATCTCCTGCGTATCGATTTTGACCGGACCTACCCTACCCAAATATACGCCGACACTACTCCACCGGTACCGCCACGGATCGACGGGAACTTTCAAACGTCCGGGATTGAGATGAATATAGCGCACCAGTTCAAGCAAATACGCATCTCGATCGCACAGTATCGCTTTGTAACGTCCTTGAAACAGATGACCGACCTTGCGATGACGCCGGTTGTATCTTTGGGTGTAGCTGAACTGGATCCCTTGCATAATCTTGGAAAGCGGCACGCTTTTGGTTTCGAGCAGCAGATGGACGTGATTGGACATCAAGACGTAGGCGAACAGGCGAAATCCATAACGCTGGCGATAATGCTCCAGGCGTTCTAGGTATGCAATGCGGTCTTCGTCATCATGGAAAGTTCGCTGCTGTTGATTGCCGCGAACAATCACATGATAGAACGCTCCGTCATATTCGACTCTAGGCTTTCGCGCCATCGAGGCGAAGTAGCAGGAGAGAAGCGATTAAGTCAATACTCAGGCCTGACCCCATGACGCCTGGATTCCCTGACCCCATAACGCCATGGATTCCTCGTAACCTCGACCAGAATTCTGGTCTAGATAAATCTACGCTTTGGGCACACTCTCGTCAATCACCATCGAGTTCCCGCCGGGATGCGGGAGTTATAGAATTCGCGCGACGAAACAGTAAGACTTGGGGGAAAATCTTGAATCTTGACAATTCGGATTTTCGTTGGCACCACGCGGCTACGAAAAGACTCAATCGGATAGATCTTTTCACTGTGAGTGGTTTGGGCTCATGGCCAAAAAAATTTTGATAGCCGGCGCTGGCATCGGCGGGCTAACGGCTGCTTCCTGCCTGATGCAGGCAGGATTCGACGTCGAGATCTACGAACAGGCTTCGGAGCTAAGCGAGATCGGCGCCGGCATCCAGTTGAGCGCCAATGCGATGCATGTTCTTAACCACCTCGGTCTCGGTGATGCGATCGCTAAACTGTCGGTCCGGCCGGGAGCGTATGTCTTTCGACTCCATGATACGGGCGAGATCATCGGACAGTTTCCCTTGGCCGATGATCATGAAAGGCTGAACGGCGCGCCGTACAACCAACTCCATCGCGCCGACCTGCACGATGTGCTCGCTCGCAAGGCGCGAGAGTTCGATAAGAACGTCGTGCGGCTGAACCACCGAGTCGTGGGGTTTCGAGAGAACGCAACCGGCGTCGAGCTGTATTTTGCGGACGGCTCGAAAGTGAAAGGAGAACTCTTGATCGGCGCCGACGGCGTCAAATCAGTAGTGCGCGCACAGATCGCCGGCTCGGACCACGCCGCCTACACCGGCGATGCCGCATGGCGTCTGACGCTTCCCGCCGATCAGTTGCCCGCCAATTTCATGGGTCAAGTCATGTCGGTATGGATGGGCCCCGGTAGTCATGTGGTCTGCTATTACCTGCGCGGCGGAGCTTTGCTGAATTTCGTCGGCCTGGTCGAGACCGAAGAAATTTCCGAAGAGTCATGGACCGCCAAATTTCCATGGGAGCGTCTCAAAACGGATTTTGCTGGTTGGCATGAGAACATTCAGACGATCATCGATAAAGCCGATAAGGACTCGTGCTTTCGCTGGTCGCTCTACTACCGGCCGCCGATCGCGAGTTGGAGCACCCGGCGCGCGACACTTCTCGGCGATGCGGTTCACGCGACCTTGCCCTACCTCGCTCAAGGCGCTTGTATGGCGATCGAGGACGCGGCGGTGCTGACGCGCGCGCTACAGTCGACGAAAGAAGTGGCCGACGCTCTGCAGCTTTATGAGCGGAACCGGATCGATCGCACTTCGCGCATCGTCAAAGGCTCGGATGCCAACCGCACGCTGTTCCACATGCGCGATCAACAGAACCTTCGTCACGCGTTCGCCGTACGCGACGAAGGAGCCGATCGCAATGCCTGGCTTTACTCTTACAATCCGTTGACCGTCAACCTCGTCTGACGTCAATCTGCGCCAGCATAGTCATCTATGCGGTCGCAGCGGGCGATGCTCTTTCGAGGCGCAACTCATCGGCATCGCAGCACATCGGAGTCAGGCTTGACTAATTCTATTAACTCATGAGGCCGGCGTGTATTCGCGCCGCTTTCCGCTTTCAATCCATATCGACCTTCACGCCATTCTTGGCGCACTCCTCGGCGAACATTTTCTTCATCCATTCATCACCTTCTTCGAACTCGATTTGCTCAACGCCGCGCTCTTCACCTTGCACAGCGGTGTTAGCGTGCAGCGCGACGAATTTACAGGGCTGATTGCCGGTATTGTAGTGCTGATGCCACGAACCGGCCGGCGGTGAGATGACCGTGCCTTCGTGCCAATCGTAGCGCTGCGGTTTTTCGCCTTCCTGCCACATCAGTGTGTAGCCGGTAGAATCGAGCAAAAAAACATGCGCGCCGGGCCCGTGGCGGTGAGCCTTTTTATAGCGGCCCACCGGAAATTGCGACACATGCGCCAGCATCGACCCGCCCGACATGTGGATGTACATGTTTTTCGTTCCCTTGCCGCGCTTTTCCCGGGCGACAAGGTTGATCTTGCGGATATCGGGAACAAAATTAGAATGCAAAATCCCACCGTAGTACTCGGTGAAATATTTACCTTCTCTGGAAAAAAACTCCGCGTCGCCAGGATCAAAGCGATCTTTGAACCGGTAATCAGTATTGTAGATAAATTCTGGATCGCGATAGAGCTCGAAGGCGATCGGCTGGCTAGTCAGGGCAAAATAGCGGCAGTTTTCGGTGCCGCTGGCATTGAAGTGTTGGTGCCAAGCGTTTAAGGGAATCGCAAACGTGCTGCCGCGTTCCCATTCGAATGTCCGCTTGGCCGTGGCATCGTACCAGACCGTAGTAGCGCCACGCCCGGCGGCAACCGTGATGATCTCCTCGTAAAGTTGCCGCTGCGGTTTGGTGCTTTTGCCCGGGTCGATCTCGCAGATATAACCATCCGCCACCATCTGATCCGAAAACGTGCAGATCGCGCCTTTGCAACCTTTGCGCTTCCAGTCACCTAGCCGTTCCGTACGCACATCCTGGACAAACTCACCGCCGAGGATCGGCACGCCTTCTGATTTGATCCAATTTTTGTACGGACTGTACTTATCCGTCATGAATTGGACATAGGGATGAACTTCAAACTCTTTGACCGGTCCCGCCATAATGATTACCTCCTGCTTCGATTGACACGCTGACGCTATCGCGCGGAAAGAAAATGTCAATCGTATTGACAACAAAGTTTCACTGGGATAATTGAAACAAAAGTTTCATGGCTCCGCTCAAACAGATTCTGACCAAGGTCAGCTCGCTCAACGGCGCCCAGAGACGACTCGGACATTACCTGCAAAACGACAGTACGGCGCTGCTGGATGCGAACGTCAATGAGCTCGCGAAAGCCGTGGGAGTGAGCAAAGCCACCGTCGTGCGCTTTGCGAAGAGTCTCGGCTATAAAGGCTTCCCGGAATTCAAGCGGGATATGCAGCGCGAGATGCGCCGCAAGCTGCGTGCGGCGGATCGCATGGAAGAAACCTTTGCGCAACTGCGCGGCGAGGAAAATATACTTGCTAAACTTATCAATCGCGACATCAAACTGCTGCAGGAGACTGTGCAAGCGGTGTCCTATCCCGATTTTCACAAAGCGGTCGAACTGATTCTGCGCGCGCGCAAAGTATTTCTAATCGGGCTCAACGCATCGATGGCGCTCGCCTATTTGCTTCACTTCCGGCTCGTTCGGGTCAAAAAGGATGCGCACTGGATTTTTCTGACCGGTGGAACTTCGCTTCTGGAGCAGTTATCTTTTATGCAATCGGATGATGTGCTGATCGCGATCGATTTTCTGCAGGCTCCGCGCGAGATTCAGACTGCGCTTCAGCACGCCAAAAAGACCAGCGCTTCGATCCTTGGCATCACCGACTTTCCCAGTTCGCCGATTGCCAAGTCGGCGCATGTCTGTCTTTACGCCAAGCGTGGCTTGCATAGTACGGTGAATTCTTTGACGCCGGCATTTTCGCTCGTCAACGCGTTGGCGATCGCGGTGGGTTGGGCGAAACAGTCGGACTCGATCAAGGCACTCGCAGATCTAGATCAGTTATTGGAACAACGCGGGCCATAATCGCCCGCCAAGCAAAAGGAGAAAGATTATGGCCACAAAATTAAAGTTCGGTTTATTGCTGCCCCATTTCGGGGAATACGCTTCGGTCGAACGCTGCATCGAAGGGTCGAAAAAAGCCGAGGAGTATGGCTTCGATTCGGTTTGGGTACGGGACCACCTGGTTTTCGAGCCGCACGGGATGGAAGGCGAGGACAACAGCCACATTGAAGGTTTGTTGATGCTCGCGGCGATTGCATCCGTTTGCAAAAAGCTGACTTTGGGCACCGGCACCGTGATCTCACATCGCCATCCGATCCATCTCGCGCAAGCTATGTCCGGCTTGAGCAACATCTGCGGGGGCAAAGTCATCATGGGTATCGGCCTCGGCACGTTCAAACACGAATTCGAAGCCGCCGGATTCAAGGGCAATACTCTCCAGGATCGGGCGGACCTGGCGAGGATCAATTCCGAACTGTGTCGCAGGCTTTGGAAGGGCGAGAAGGTTACCTACAAGGACCGGTTCTTTGATTTTGCCGATGTCGAGCTTAAACCACAGCCGTTGAAACCGATTCCCATCTGGTACGGCGGCGGAACTCCGGCTTCGGCGCGGCGTGCGGCGGAGTATTGCGACGGCTGGATGCCTGGCCGGATTCCTATGCTGACATTCATCAAAATGGTGGGTTATTTACGCGATCAGTACAAGGCGAACGGGCGGCCGATGGGCACCGTCGGCGCTATCCCAATCGTGAGCATCGACAAAGATCTCGATACCGCGCTCAGCAAAGTTAATACGCCGGGATTGATCAAAGAAGGTAATAGCCCCAGCAAAAAAACCTGGGTCAATTCCGGCAATTTCAAATCTTACGAGGATATTCGCGGCTTGCTCTTGGCCGGAAAGCCGGAAGACGTCGCCAAGGACACCAAAGAATACGAAAAAAACGGCCTTGAGCACATCGTTTACGATTTGCGTTTCCGCTATGCCGATTGGTATCAGCAAATCGATTACCTGGGCAAAGAAGTGCTGCCCGCGGTGCGTGCGTAAATTTGTTCCAGTCGTTCCAACGGTTCAAGCCGTTCGAACCGTTTCGATGGATGCGGGTCCGACGGCTTGAACGAATTGAACTGAGCAGAGCGATTGAACCGCACGCAGTGATTGAACCCTGGAGTTTTTATGCGTACTGAAAAAGTCAATTTCTACAGCGAAGGAATCAAGCTCGCTGGCGTACTCTATTTACCGGATAGCGACCAGGGCAAACCACACCCAGCAATCGTTCAAGGACCCGGATTCCTCGGCCTCAAGGACGCAAAACACTACATCATGATGTTTGAAAAGCTCTGCGCTGCCGGATACGCCTGTCTCTGCTTCGATTACCGTGGCTGGGGCGACAGCGAGGGCGAGCAGCGCGGCTGGGTGATGCCGAAATGGCAGGCGGAAGACATTCGGAGCGCGCTGAGTTACTTGGAAACGAGGCCGGATATCGATCCGGATCGGCTTGCGACCTACGGCTCCGGCGGCACGGGCGGCGGCAACGCGGTCTATGTGGCCGCCATAGACTCACGAGTGAAATGCTGCGTCAGTTATCTCGGCGTCAGCAGCGGTCGCGAGTGGCTCCATTCCATGCGGCGCGAATACGAGTGGATCGATTACTTGAAGAGCATCGAAGCGGACCGCAAACAGCGCGCCTTAACGGGAAAAGGCGCGATCGTGAGTGCTCGGGAAGGCGGTGTCATGGTGCAAACACCCGAGCGCCAGACGACGACGATCAAAAAAGACGTAGCGGACAAAATTCCCGACGCGATGCCGCTCGCCTGCGCCGAAGCGATTTTGGAATACAGCCCGATCGACGTGGTACACAAGATTTCGCCGCGGGGCGCGCTCTTCATTGCCGTCGAAGGCGATGCGGTAACGCCGGAACAGCAATCGTTCGATTTGTACGAGAAAGCGGGCGAGCCGAAGAAGCTGGTGTTGTATAGAAAGACCACGCATTACGGGATCTACAACGATTATTTCGAAGATGTCGCAACCAATGTGATCGACTGGTACGATCGTCATTTGAAGTACCACAAGGTTGAAATCACAGAGAAGAACTAGAGATCCGCGGGCTATCATCCCGAGTGAATGCGAGGGATCTTTCCGGAAAGATTGCCTCGGTTAACCTCGCTATGACACAGTCTTTTCTGGCTAATTGGCGCGCGCAAGCAGAACTTAGTATGAGGAGTCAATCATGAACAAAATTTCCTTCGGCGTGAGAGTGCCGAATTCCGGTCCGTTATCGACCATCGAAAACATCGTCGGCGCCGCCAAAGCAGCGGAGGACATGAATTTCGACGCGATCTGGGTGCACGATCACGTGGTGTGGAGCTCCGAGATGCACCGCCACCATATCTCTTCCGGCGCCTTCGAAGCCATCAGCGATACTCAAGAGGCGAACTTTTTTGAAGCCACAACGACATTGTCGTATCTTGCCGCGGAGACGAAAAAAATCGTTCTCGGCGTGGCGTGCCTGGTCATGCCGTGCCGCAATCCCATCTATGCCGCGAAGCAATACTCGACTTTGGATCATCTCGCGCAGGGACGTTTGCTCGTCGGCGTCGGCTTGGGCTCGAAAGCGACACGCGAATCCGACGAGTTCGGCGTCTTCGGCGTGCCCTACGAACGTCGCGGTGATCGGACGGATGAGTATATCGAGGCGATGAAAGCGATCTGGACGCAGCCCATCGCTTCCTACAAGGGCGAGTTCATTGAGTTCAAGAACGCCGAAGTGTATCCGAAACCGTTTCAGAAACCGCACCCGCCGGTTTGGGTCGGCGGCTGGATGAAACTCGCCGCCAAGCGCGCCGGCAGATACGGGGAAGGGTGGATTCCCGGTTGGCTGTCGCCGAAGGAAATGAAAGTCGGCTGCGATATTCTCGCGCAGGCCGCGCGCGAAAAAGGCCGCGATCCGTCCAAGATCACGATTGGTGTGGAAAAGCTTGCGACTATCGCCAAGACGCGCGAAGAAGGCCTTAATCTCGCGATGCCGACGCTGAAAACCAGCAGCGAGAGCTATGAGCGCGATATCGACAGCATGCAGTTCGCCCTGGATCGCCACATCTTCGGTTCCGTTGATGATGTGCGCCGCCGCGTCGATGAGTTTATTGAAAGCGGCGTGCAGCACTTTGAGCTGAAAATCATCTATCCGACGATGGACAGCCTGAACCGGCAGATGGAGCTTTGGGCGGAAAATATTCTGCCGAAATATAACTGACCAATACTGGAGTGTTGGAGTAATGGAAGATGCGCTGATTCCAAAAAACCATCACTCCAATACTCCATCATTCCGCCACTCCAATTAAGTTATGAAACTGTCATTTCAATTGAACGGCAAACCGGTCGCGGTGGAGTGCGAACCCGCGGATACTTTGGCCGAAGTTCTGCGCAATAACCTCAATCTCAATGGCACCAAAGTTTCCTGTGAAGTGCAGGTGTGCGGCGCTTGTACCGTGCTCGTCGACGGCGTCCCGGTAAGTGCCTGCACTTATCTCGCTTACGAAGCGCGCGACAGGAATGTTACTACCATCGAGGGCTTGGAGAAGCCGGACGGTACGCTGCACCCGTTGCAGCAAGCCTTCATCGATGAATTCGCCTTCCAATGCGGCTACTGTACGCCCGGCATGATCATGTCCGCCAAGGCCTTGCTCGACGAGAATCCCCAGCCGACGCGCGATGAAATCATCCATCACATGGACGGAAATATTTGCCGCTGCACCGGCTATGTGCCGATTGTCGCCGCGATCGAGCGTGCCGCCGAAGTCATCGCTAAGGAGTCGAAGAAGTGAGCGTCGAGAAAAAGACCAACTTTCAGGTGGTCAACCATTCGTTACCGCGGCGCGACGGTCGCGTCAAAGTGACCGGCAAAGCGCAATACGTCGCCGATCTGAAACTCATCGGCATGGCATACGCCAAGGTGCTGCGCAGCCCTTATGCGCACGCGAAGATTATTTCCATCGATAAGTCCCGTGCCGAAGCGCATCCCGGCGTCCATTGTGTAATCACCGGTTTCGATCTCGACGGCATTAATCCTTATTACGGCCATGCGGTCAAAGATCACCCGCTCCTCGCCATCGACAAAGTCCGCTATGCCGGCGAGCCGGTCGCTGCGGTGGTTGCGGTCGACGAGCGCACTGCGTTTGAAGCGCTGGAGTTGATCGAAGTCGAATACGAGGAGCTCAAAGCGATCTTCACACCGCGGGAAGCGGCCGCTAAAGACGCGCCGCTGCTGCACCAACGGCAGTTCGAAGGGGGCGCGCTCCGTGGTTTCGAGGGCGAGGTCACCGCGGGCAAAGGGTCAAACATTTGCCAAAGCCACAAAGTCCAGTGGGGCGACGTCGACAAGGCCTTCAAAGAAGCCGCGGCGGTAATTGAAGGCGAGTACTATTTTCCCATGACGTACGCCTATGCGATGGAGCCCTACGTCGCTATCGCCGATGTCAACGATCAGGGCGTGACAATTTATTCCTCGGCGCAGCATCCGTTCATGGTGCGTCATGATCTGAAATCGGTTTTCAATCTGCCGGTCAGCTCCGTTCGACTCATCGTGCCGTTTGTCGGTGGCGGTTACGGCAGTAAATCGTACACGAAAATCGAGCCGCTGGTCGCAGCCTGTTCATGGAAGGCGAAGCGGCCGGTAAAGCTCCAACTGACCGTCGAAGAAGCGATGCTCACCACGCGCAGCGACGATGCTTTCACGTGGATGCGCACTGCGGTCGATGCCAATGGCAAGATTATCGCCCGTCAGGCGAAAATCATGATGAACACCGGCGCCTATGCGGAGAACAGCCCGCTCGTGGTCGAAAAATCGACCAACCGCTGCGTCGGGCCGTACGCGATTCCCAACGTGCTGATCGAAAACTCGTCCTACTACACGA
>JBIOXP010000514.1:0-17502 GCA_044869705.1 Binatia bacterium
CAGAATGTTCTTCACCAACACGAAGTTGCATAGCGAGGTGACACCATCAGTCAAAAAATTCTGGTGTTTGTGACCAGCTTAGAAAAATATCGAAATTTGGATAGGGCAAAGCAACGCGAACACAACAAGAAAGGAGCCTGATCATGGCTGTTCGTCTGAATCACACAATCGTGGCCGCGCATGACCATGAGGCGTCGAGTAAATTCCTAGCCGAGATTCTCGGCCTGCCGCCGCCGCAACGGTTGGGGCACTTTGCGGTCGTATCAATAGGCGATACCTCGCTGGATTACATGAATATTAAAGAGTACCGAGGCGCCGATGGCGAGATCGTTTCTCAGCATTACGCTTTTCTGGTAACCGAGGCCGAATTCGACGAGATCTTCGCGCGCATTCGGGAACGGCAGCTGGCCTATTGGGCCGATCCCCGTCTCACCAAGCGGGATCAGATCAACGAGTGGGACGGCGGGCGCGGGGTCTACTTCCAGGATCCCAACGGGCATATTCTCGAAGCGATCACGCGACCCTACGGCAGCGGCGGCACGACAGCGGCTCGACCGCACCCGTTGCTGGCGTCATCTGGGAGCCGCGCGCCTGAAACCCGGCACATTGATTAGACCCTGAGGGATGAAGGCGCTCATCTAGCGACCGCTGGGGCACCGCGCAAAGACTTTACATAAATCTGACACTAATCTCGCCTGTTGCATTGATCGCCGGGCCTGTTTGACACGAGGCACCGTGATTGATATTGAACGCGCCGACCAAAATATACGGATGCCAGACCAAATAGAATCGAGATCAAACAATGGACAAGCGCACCAGATTCGGTAGCCTACTTCTTGTCGTAGCGACACTCATGGTGTTTTCGAGCGTAGTTGTTGCAGCCGAGCCTTCGAGACGTCGAGGCGTACTCATCGAACCCTACGGAGTTCCCGTAACCCCCGCCGTCTATCTCGTAAACTTTTTGCTCTTGTACATAGCGAACCCTAGCGAGGCCGCCAATATGCCAGCATATCGGACGGCCATTCCTGTAGAACTCTACGACTGCCTTAAGGATAACCCACAAGGGTGCCCGTTCGATCAATTCGAGGGCTTTTTCGATAATCAGGATATCGACAACGGCGCGTCTATTTTGCCGAGCGAATGCCGGGCGGAACCTAAATGGGAGGTCCTGGCCCCGAGCGTAGCCAAACATCCTGATCAGATTAACGAGCCGCTGGGGGCACAACGCGCCGACAGGCTCGCTCGGCGCTTGGGCATCGACAAGAGCATGATCCTGACCGACGCGGAATATCAGTGTACGATCGGGCCGCCGGCGACGAGAACTCAAGACCAGGAGACGATCTTTCAATGCATTAATAACCTCACCAACTCAAACGGAAACACAGACATTCCCCTCTCGAGTTATGGGCTGGCCATTACCGACGACGGCAACGTTCAAAGTCTTTGCGCGCCTCAGGCGCCCTGTCTGGTCTTTAATGATCTCTTCGCGGGGCCGTTGGAGAAAATTGCCTTCAACTGTGGATGGGAGAGGAAGCTGGAAAGCATGGTACGGGCAACGCCCTTTTTCCGTTTCGTCGACCGTGGGCATAGGTGCCAAGTATTCGGCGGCGCGGCGACCGGCGGCGCGTGCGTCGTCGAAACCATCCCGGTCCGCGCCGTAAAATAGTTCGGAAGCGGGTTTTTAGGGCCGCAGGGTCGAGAGCGGGCGTGCTTTTTTAGGGTTGAACCAGCTCCCCGTCCGCCGAGCTTATTGCGAGATCACTATTGGAGGGAAGCGGACTTGGGTGGAGAACCAGTCCCAAGCAACGCCGGCTGTCTGCTCCAGAAATCCGAAGGTCTGTTGTGAAGGCGGCACGTTCTGCATGATCAATGACACTCTCACCTGGCCGTTCAGGACCTTCGCTCCAGCGTTCAAAATCGTGCCGGAACCGGCGAAGCCCGACAGATTAAAAGTCGACTGACCGAACGCCTGGATCGTGAACTCCATGATGTAAGTCGCCACGGACGTGATCCCGTAGGCGCTCGGCTCGAAGTGCATCTGAATGACGGGATTGCGCGACGGCGTGACGCGCCGGTCGAAGCTCGCGCGGGGCGTCGCTTGATCGATCTGAACGATTGTCGGACGGATGATCGTCAAATTTGTCCGGCCGAGGCCGATCGTTTTGGTGCAGGTAAGCGTCTCGATTGGAAAAAACGGAAACGTGATTAATCCGCCGGGCGGCGGGAATAATAATGCTTTGAAATCTTTTGCCGTGAGATCCGGCTTGAACTTCGCAAGATTGAGGCTGCGTTTATCGAAAGGTTCGAGCTGTCGGGCTTTGTTGCGCGCCGCTTTTGCCATAGAACTGGTTCGCCTTTCCCACGGAGATTTGCGTGCGCGGAGGTCCTTTCGAGGAGCGCGGCGGGTGGGATGGTATCTCCGAACGCTCCTTTCCTATAGCACGAAAATTTCTGTTGTTCGACAGAAAAAATCTAATCGACCGCAGTCCGCGTCACACGCGCAAAATCTCGATTCAACAATCAACGGAGCATGCTCGACGGCCATGAAGTCGCCTTAGGGTCAGCTCTTGCAATGCGACGAGCAGAGCCATAAGACCTGCCTAATGTCACGACTTCTGCGCTTAGAGTTCTCCGGCGGGTTTTATCATCTGAGCGCCCGAGGCAAAGCACGACAGGAAATCTATTTGAGCCGGCGCCTCAATCGGGTAGAAGAAAGAAGACCGAACGCATGATTGCGAGGCGGTCCTGGCGCCCGAGATTCGGGCAGCGAGAGAGTTTACGCATGACACATCGAGCGACGCGATCGTACAATTTTTCAACTGTTCAACGGTTCGACGCCGTTGGGTTTCTGATTCTGATTCTTGGACTGACAAGCTTGGTGAGCGTCGATCGCGCATCGGCCCAGACGCCCTATTATGCGGGAAAGACCATTCGCGTCGTGGTGGGATACCAGGCGGGCGATTCCCATGACCAGTGGGCGCGCACCTACACGCGCTATCTGGGCAAATACATTCCGGGCAATCCCAACTTTCTCGTCCAGAATATGCCCGGCGCCGGCGGCATGATCGCGGCGAACTACATCTACAACGTCGCCAAGCAGGACGGTTTGACGATGGGCACCATCGGCGGCGCGCTTTATTTCGCGCAGTTGATCGGCCGCAGCGAAGCCAAATACGACTGGAATAAGTTCACATGGATCGGCACGCCGGAGAAAAGCGGTTTTCTGGTCTTCATGCGTACCGATGCGCCGTACAACACACTCGAAGAGCTGCGCACGACCAATGATCCGCCGCGCTGTTCCGCCACCGGCGTCGGCAGCAGCGGTTACGATATCCCGCGGGTCTTGGAAGATACGGTGGGTTTGAAGTTCAAAGTGATCAGCGGTTATCCCGGCGGTGCCGATCAGGACCTCGCGATGGAACGCGGCGAAGTGCAATGCCGCGCGTTCACCATCGAAGCCTTCTTCGGCCGCGAGCCGTTTCCGAGCTGGCTCAAGAAGGGCTTCGTTCGGGTGATTCTGCAAATGGAACGCAAGCGGCACCCGAAGCTGCAAGACGTGCCGACGGTGTGGGAATTGATGGATCAGTACAAGGTTCCCGAATCGAAGCGCCGCCTGGCGGCGGTGTACCTGAACAGCGCCGTGTTCGGCTCGCGACCTATCGTCTCGACGCCGGGACTCACGCCGGAGCAAGCCAACGCATTACGCGAAGCTTATCTCAGGACTCTTAAAGATCCCGAGTTCCTCGATGAGATCACCAAGCGCGGCTGGACCGTCGATCCGGTGAGCGGCGAAGAGCTGCAGACATTGGCCAAGGAAGTGACCACACAGCCACCGGAAGTGATCGCGTGGTTGAAAAAGTTGTTAAGCAAATAATTCACACCGGGCGCATGATAGGGTCGACGATTTTTTCGGCGCTATTGCGCAGCTCACGCCCAAACAAATCGCAATCAGCTTTTGGGTTCATCGCCGACCTGCGCCGTTCCGATCCGACGCATCGCCGCCAGCCGCCGATTCGGATGATTCGGGAATGTCCGGGCAGCGATCTTCTTTGACTTCGTACCTCTTTCGCTGTTTCGGCTTGCCCGCCGCGCCGATAATTCCTGCTAGCTTCTTCTTTGTTCACTGCCTTCAAGGCCGTTTACGTTCCGCGCTCTCGGAGAGTCTCGTAAATGAGTGGCAGTTGCTGCTCAACGCAATTTGGTTGAAAAAAAAGATCGGGTCAGGTTGCAATCCGCCGAATGGATGCGGAATCTCGGCATGAGACGAACCACAGGTCTTCAGGTTCCAAGAAATAAATGAAACAAGAACCAATCAGGCCTGCAGGTAAACATCGGCCTATATTGATTGTAAGAGGTTACGCGAATTTATTTTCTATGCGAGATTTTTTCTACGAGCAAGCGGCTGAAAGTCGATTCAGGAAGTAAAACGCCGAGCCCGAGACTGGAAATATCTCATGCGAATGATAAAGAGGACGGGGAGACGTTTATGGAAATTACCGAGCGTAGAACGGCGGAAATCGTTAGCTTAAGCCTCTGCGGAAAACTGGACGGGACGACAGCGAAAACGTTCGAGGAAAAGATTCTCAATCAAATCGATTCGGGTGACCGCCGCTTCATCATCGATGTTGCCGAGCTCCAGTATATCAGCAGCGCGGGGCTGCGCGTGTTTATCCTTGCTGCCAAGCGTCTCGCTAGCGCGAACGGTAAGCTGGTGTTGTGCGGATTTAAAAAAACGATTCCCTACCACACGCTGAACCGGATCCTTGATCCGGTCAGAGAAACGTTCGACACAGCCGGGTTTTTCACTATTTTTTCCACCTACGGCTCGCACGAAGACGCAATCAAGGGCGTCCAGGAATAAATTAATTTCTTACGGAGATCAGATCCTCGATCGCTATTCTTAATGAAAGGCAGCGCCCAAGGAGCGTGAACAACGCCGTGTTACTTGGAAATGCTTTTAGCCGATGGTTACCCAGCCTTGAAGCATTCCGACCAGGCTGGATTCTGACCAGCATTTCTTTGGCGATTACGACCATTCTCTGGGCCGGCGCTCGATTCGCAGGCGCGATTCCAGCTGGCTTCTGGCCCTGGCGCGGGCTCTCTCAAATCACCTCACTCTGGTCCATTACTCTGATGGCGATCGCCATGCTCGCGGTTGTTCGGGCGCACGCTCTGCAGCCGGTTTTTGGCGGTCTCGATCGCGCCGTTCGTTTCCATAGAATCCTTGGGCCGTCCGCAATCCTGCTCTTGATCGTGCACATCATTTTCCTGGTCTTCGCGCAACTCCAGGGCGGCGCTTCTATCGGCGACATCCTCGTCCCGTTCTGGTCGGAGTCGGCGCGTTCGATGGATATCATCGTTTTCTATTTGTTGTTGCTGCTTGGTGGCTTGGCCTACGATCGCCGCATGAGCTATGAGCGCTGGCTGTCGGTTCACCGCCTGACCGGCCTGGTTTTCCTCGGCGGCGCGGCTCACGCAGCTATTGAGCCCGGCACCATTGCCGAGTTCGAGCCGCTCAGAACGTGGATGGTGATTCTAATCCTGGCCGGTGGAGCCGCGTGGCTCTATCGAGTCGTACTGTTCAATCGGCTTGGGCCACGTTATCTCTACCTTCTCAAAACGGTTGTTGCGCGTGGAAACCATATCATTGATCTTGTGATGCTCCCGGTCGACCGGCGCATGATGTACGAGCCCGGTACGTTTGTCTTTCTGCGCGTTCCTGGTATGGAAGGCCAGGAGAAAGAACTTCATCCTTTTTCCATCTCCTCGTCACCTGTGGAGCGGGATCTGCGCTTGTCTATCCGGACAGTCGGAGGCTTCACGCGCCGGTTACCCGCCCTCGAACCCGGGACACAGCTCGACGTCTACGGACCGTTCGGCGGATTCACCTCGCATCGCTACGCCCCTTTTCGTCGACTTGTCTGTATCGGCGCGGGCATTGGCATCACACCGTTCCTTGGAATGCTGGCTTTTGAGATCAGCAACCGGGATTTCCGCCGAATCTGGCTCTACTACGTTGTCCGCGACGAAAAAGACGCGGTCTATGACTCGGAAATTCGCGAGAGCTACCTGGATGCGGAGTCCTATATAGACTATGCGCTGTGGCCGACGGCGCACCGTGGGAGGATCACAGCAGCGCAAATCGCTGCTGATATCGCGCCTCTGCAAGATTTTGCAGTGATGCTGTGCGGCCAGGTGAGTTTTATTTCCGACCTCGCCCGTCAGTTCCGAGCGCTCGGCCTTTCGCGTGATCGGATCATCACGGAAGAGTTCGAGTTCCGCTAGCCGCCAAAGACGGCACGGATGTCACCGCCGTTCGCTTCCTAAACTACATCCTCCGCGACGTGAAGGTGGAGCTCGAAGTGATCTCAGCCATTCCCGCAGAGCGCTTCACGCCTCAAGGACGAGCGCGGCTTGAGCCGGACATCAAGTCTCTTATGTCGAGATTGCGCAAGCGGCAAGGCAAGCTGAGACGTTTACTTCCTATTTTCTTCTTTTTTGTTATCTATTATACCCCGGCATAGGCAGCTTGTGGCGGACGAAAGCGTGATGGATTTCAAAATTCTGAAAGAAGAGCTCGGGGAGACGAAATGAGTTCGTTGGCCGTGAGCGGGGAGTGATCGCCGTGTCCGAATCGAATTCTTGCGGGGCGCGCCCAAACGCAACGAGTGAAGCGCTTTGTCAGTACTGGCATCCGGTGGCGAGAAGTACGGAAGTCACGGACAGACCGTTCAAAGCAAAATTATTGGATCAGCCCTTGGTGCTATGGCGCTCGAACGGACGCATGGCCGCGTTTTACGACCTGTGTATTCATCGCGGTACGCCGCTTTCCCTCGGTTCGGTCGATGGCGCCGAACTGGTCTGTGCGTATCACGGATGGCGCTATGGCAGCGACGGCTCCTGCACGCGAATTCCATCGCTGCCTCCGGACCGTGCCATTCCCGCCAAAGCCCGGGCAAATGCCTTCAGAGTGGAGGAACGTTACGGGCTCGTCTGGGTGTGCCTCGCCGTACCCAAGGCGGACATTCCGGAATTCCCGCCGGAGTACTACGATGCGAGCTTCAACTGGGCGCCGTTTTCGACGGACGGCTTCTGGAACGCGAATGCAGCGCGGATGCTCGAGAACCTTGCGGACTATTCACATTTTCCCTTTGTGCATCCGGGCACGCTCGGCGATCCGGATCATCCCGAATGCGATCCCATTACGATCGAGTCTATCGAAGGCGGATTTGCCTACGATATCCCCTATCCCGTCAACCGGATGCGCCCCGACACGGCGCCACGGCAAACCTACCGGCTCATCCTTCCTTTCCTGCTGATGCTTCAACGATGGCAGCCGGGCGGCGACGAACGTCAAACCAACATCTTTATCTGCAGCCCGGTGTCGAAAAACGAGACACGTTTTTTCAGATTCATGGGCCGGAATTTTAGCGGCTTTCGTTCAGACGAGGAGCTGCAACAGAGGCACCGTCTGACCTTCGAGCAGGATCGCGTGATCGTCGAATCGCAGCGCCCGCACGAATTGCCGCTCGATCTGGCAGAAGAGCTGCACCTGCGCGGCCCCGATACACCCGCCATAGAGTACCGCCGTCGCCTGCGCGAGCTCGGGGTTGACTGGAGCTAATCTCCCGGCGCCGCGACCAACGCGTCGGTTTACTCATCCTCTCACGTTCCAGCGAGCAGTTTGGAATTACTGCTGCGGTTCGATCGGCGTCTTTCTAATGGTCGGACGGCAGAAATGAGATGTCGAGCCGTTGCCGTTGATATTGCTATTTCACGGTTGAGTTCGAGATCGCGTTCGGTGCTCGCGCTGGTCAATGCCTAAGTTATCATCGACGCCTAATTCCGACGGTACGATGTCTCCCGTGATGGCGCACAACCATGATCCGCACGCATCGCTGGATTCGCTTCGAGTTCGGCATCGCGCCGAAGAGCCTCGGCTATACCGGTCCAAGAAAAACTCATCAACGGTTCGACGGTGATCGAAGCGATTGAACTTGCGTCCACTCAACTGCGAGTTAACCTGATCAGATGAAGACGGTTCACGCGAACGCTCAACAGCTCGATCCCCGCGAGCAGCATTACTGGATTGAAAGCCCGCGCCGCGGAATGCGGTTGTTTCTGCGCTATCTACCGCCGGCTCGAAGGAACGGCGACGTAAAGCCGGTTCTCTACGTTCACGGAGCGACGTTTCCCTCGGCGCTCTCGATCGCGCATCGCTTCGACGGCCACTCCTGGCGCGACGCTCTCTCTGAGGCCGGCTTCGATGTCTGGGGCTTCGACTTTCATGGTTATGGATACTCGGACCGCTATCCGGCGATGAGTGAGCCGGCGCATGCGAACCCGCCGCTCTGCCGCACTGAAGACGCGAGCGAGCAACTGGAGGCGGTGGCGCGGTTTATTCTCGGCCGGCATGGCGTTTCCAACCTTTCGATCATCAGTCATTCTTGGGGTTCAATGCCGGCGGCCCGTTTTGCCGGCCGGCATCCCGCAATGGTTGAGCGCCTCGTGTTGTTCGGCCCGATCGCTCGCCGCGCGCCACGCAGATACGAGAAGCCGCCTGTCGGGCCCGCGTGGCGCATCGTTACGGTCGAAGACCAATGGGCGCGCTTTGTCGAAGACGTTCCGCCGGATCAAGCGCCGGTGCTCGCGCGTAGGCATTTTGCCGAATGGGGGGAGCGGTACCTCGACAGCGACCTGGAGAGTCGAAGTCGAGAACCGGCCGGAGTGAAAATTCCGACCGGGCCGTTCACCGATATTCTGCACGCCTGGCATGGCGAGCTCGCCTATGATCCGGCACTCGTGCAGGCGCCGGTCGCGATCATCCGCGGCGAATGGGATGGACTCAGCGGCGACGAGGACGCCCGATGGCTTTTCGACGCTTTTACTGCCGCGCCGATCAAACGCGACATTAAGATCAGCCGGGGAACTCACCTGATGCATCTCGAAACGATGCGCTTGGCGCTCTACAAGGAGAGCGTCGCATTCCTGATGGGCAACGACCAGGCCTCGATTTTGCCGGCAGACGCAAAAGATGGAATTGCGCAGCACAACGGAAAGGAGGACAGACGATGAACGCTTCGCAGGACATCGAAAAAATTCACGGGTACGACTATGGCACCGACAAGGTTGCGAAATCGCCGATCACGATCGACGAATGGGAAGAGTTGAAAAAATCGGCGCTGTTCTCGGAAGAGGACGTAGTTTATCTACGGCTATCCGAAGACGTGCTGGCGGACCAGGTTGACGACTTGCTAAAGACATGGCGTGGAATCATCTTCGATCATCCGCATCTTCGAGCCTATGATGAAGATCCCGAGACGCACGCGGTTGATACGGATTACGCAAAAGCGGTCGGAAAGCGTTTCGGCCAATGGGTGCTCGACACCGCGCGCGCTCAGTACAACCAGAAGTGGCTCGACTATCAGTACGAAATTGGCTTGCGCCATCACCGCAGCAAGAAAAATAAAACGGACCACGGCCACACGCTCGGTCATATTCGCGCCCGCGACTTGCTCGCCTTTTGCGCGTCGATTGTCGTTCCGATGAAGCCTTATCTGGCTAAAAAAGGCCACGCGCCGGAAATCGTCAACCGCATGTACGATGCATGGTGGAAGTCGATGATTCTCCAGGCGACCCTCTGGGTCCAACCGTACATCAGAGAAGGAGATTTTTGATGTGGCGACAGCGCGAGTGGAGATTTCTCCGCAACCTTCATCGCACGGCAGCTAGCATGTGATCTGTTTTAGACGCGCCCGGTCGCCCTCGCCGCGGTGATCAAACGGGCGGAAAATTTTGACAAAGCGAGGTGACATTTGTGTCTCCGGTGATTCTGGCCGAGGTGAGTAACCTTATCGGTGATGTCGCACGGGCAAACATTCTTTTAGCGCTTATGGATAATCGCGCCTTGACCGCCAAGGAACTGGCGTATGCGGCGCGCGTTTCACCGCAAACGACCAGCTTTCATCTCGGCAAGCTGACCGATGCAAAACTGCTCCAAGTCAATAAGCAAGGACGGAATCGGTATTTTAGCCTGGCATCGCCGCTGGTGGGACAAATGCTCGAAACAATCATGGTAGTTGCCGGCGATCGGCGCCCACGATTGCGAGCGGTATCGAAGCTGAGCGAGGAGCTACGACTGGCGCGCACCTGCTACGACCATCTTGCGGGATATTTGGGTGTCGCGGTGGGGGAGGCGCTGAAAACCGGCGGGTTTATGATTCTCGAACCGGAAGGAGCGCAGCTCACGCGGCGCGGAATGAGTTTCCTCGTCGAACTAGGGCTCAAGTTCGACAGCCTTCCAAATAGACGCGGTACATTCTGCCGGCCGTGCTTGGATTGGAGCGAGCGCCGGTATCACATCGCCGGCCGTCTGGGCGCGCTTTTTCTTACTTTCTGCTTGGAGCGGCAGTGGCTCGAGCGTCGTGCGGATAGCCGCGCGCTCGGAATCACCCGCTTTGGCGCGCGTCAATTCAAGGAATTTTTCCAAATCGAAACACTTGATGAGTCGTCAGACTCTGCGGTCGCCATCTAACAATAGCCAAACGCACCGTAGCCCGAACCGAGTGGAGGTCAGCTTTAGTTTTGACATGCCGCGAGAAAGGGAGAGCGAGCGGGCGACCGCCGGTCGTCCCTACGGGAGAAACGATACGGGGCCAAGCTGCGCCTTCTGACCGACGACGCGGCAATCGCGAGCAAGAAGTTATTGCGCTGAATTCAAGACCAGCGTGCGGATTGTTTGACGGCTGGACCGGTCAATAGTAAGCGCAAGCTACGGAGGGCATCTTCATGATTGCGAACGATATCTTGCTCGACGCGTTTACGCGCGTCCATGAGTCGCTGCACCGCACCTTGAGCGATATTACGCCCAAAGAACTGGTGACAGAGCCGCATCCATCGATCGGGTGGCTTGCCTGGCGCGTCAGTCGAGTGATGGACGCCAATGTGTCGCGGCTCTCCGGCCGCGAGCAGCTGTGGATCGGCGAAGGATGGGCTGCCCGCTTCGGTATGCCGCCCGAACCCGCCGACTATGGTCGGTCGGCGCGACATACGCGCGAGCAAGTCCAACGTTTCCATGCTTCGTCGGAGCAACTCCTCGGTTATCACGACGCTACGTACGAGCGGATGAAAACCTATCTCACTTCAGTGTCTGCCGACGAGCTCGCACGAGAGCTCGATGAACCCCAATATGACCCGCGGCCGACGCTCGCCGTGCGCCTCGTCAGCGTCTTGGAGAACGCCATGACCAACGAGGGGCAGATCAGTTATCTGAAAGGGTACCATCGTCTCGGCGGCTGGTTCCCGCGTGAGGCCAGCGATCCGGCGAGCGTCCGCTGACGTACCGCCGCCAAGATTCGGTAAGAAAAGGGTCAAAAGTCTTTTTCCGGGCGAAGCGAAGATTGCGGGAAAGAACTGCCGCACCTTGTTCTCGACTCAGAGGACGGCGGATTTGTTGACGAGGTTTTCGGTAACGAACGGGAAATTGTGCGCGAGCCAGGCGTCGATCCCGCCTTCAAGCGGGCGAACCCTGACGATTCCTTTGGCTCGCAGCAGCAGCGCCACCCGGGCGCTGGTCGCTTCGTTGGGTCACGAGCAGTAGAGGACGACATCGCGGTCGCGGGGAATTTCCCGGTGACGGTCTTCGATCTCTTCCATGGCGATACGAAGCGCGCCCGGAATCATCTGTGGGAACGCCTCGATGTCGATGGGCTGGCGCAGGTCGACAATTGAAATGGTTTCTCCGGCCGTGAGTTTGTCCATGAGCTCTTTCGGAGTGATGCGCGCGATCCGCAGCCGGCGAAGAAAGCGTTGACGCTGGATGAACTTCCACAAAACGTAAGCCGCCAAACTTCCAGCCAGCACTGCGACCAGCCAACCGCCCCAGCGGAGCGCGATCTCCTCGAGTTGGTCGCTCAGAATCAAGCCTAGGCTTGTGACCGTGACGATCCAGAAGAGTGCACCCAGCGAATCGAAGATCATGAAACGTCGCACGGGCATCCGAAACACTCCCGCTAGAGACGGCGCCGCGGTATTCAGGCCGGGGACAAATTTGGCGACGAGCAAAGAATGGACGCCGCGGCGGACGAAAAGATTCTCAGTGCGCCGAACGCACGAGTCCGGTTCGAGAGAAATGCGGCACAGCAGCCTAAGTATGCGGGCGCCGCGATAACGGCCGAGAGAGTACCAGAACAGGTCGGCCGTAACGATCGCGATGAACGCCAGGGCGACCGCGAGCGGCAAATTCATTTTGCCGGTACGGGCCAGCGCGCCGGCCGCGATCAAGAGAGGAGCAGCCGGAATCGGCAAACCCATCTGTTCGACCAGCACCCAACCGAACAGCACAGCGTAGCCGTGCCTGATCAGGAAGTCGGCCGCTTGTTCCAGGCTCAACTCGTTCGAGGAAGCAGCCGCCGCTGTTAGTACGCTGGCAAAAAAGAAGGTAAGGGCAGTTAGTATCAGTGCCGCAAGCGCCGATTCGACATAAATCCAGCGAGCCCGTGAGCGGAGTCCTTTCTCGACGCGTTCATCTGCGACCGGCTCTTCGCTGCCATCCATCTTGCGCGCGCCGCGCGCGGCCAGAGCAACTCAGGTCTTTCTGCGAGCCTGAGAAATACCGAGAGCTCCTATCCAGAACGGCAGAAACAGCGCCGCATACCAGCCGGGGTTTACATCTGCATGCGCGAAAATGACCGCCGCGACGACGCCGACGACAAGCATGGCGACACCCATGAGCAGGCGCTTACGCGTTTCCTTCGGGCCGATATTGGCGAGCTCTGCTTTTCCGATGCTCATCAAAGTTACCGGTGTTTACCAAACGTTTTCGGATTCCGCTCGTGTCATCTTAAACCGACGTTGAAATCTGTGAGTTCGAAGCGGAGGTGCGAATGTTTATTTTTGACATTACCGAAGTGCGAAGCCAAGCTCGACGTTCTGCTTTCCTGGTGGTTTTACGATCCAGAGGCAGTGGGGTTCATAAGCCACACTCGAAATGAAGGCGCGGACGACCGTAGGCAACCAGAAATTGGCGCAGTGAAATTCTTCTAAACTGTTGGTTTGAGTCGCGGCACCGTGTAGCGATCCGCGAAAGGCCCGCCGCGGCCAATAAGACAGAGTTGATGCTCTTAAAAATCAATGAGCGCGAAAACGGCACCACGATTGACAACTCGCCTGCCGCAGAACTAGATGTTAGCCAATCTTTGGTTGACTCATGTTTGCGCCTCGCGGGAATCGTCTAACGTTTGTTCGAGCAGCGATGATGGCAAAAGCTTTAGCACCAGGCTTTTTTCTGTATTTTGCTTTTATGGCTTGCCTTCACGCGCACGCTGCCGCGGCCAAACCGAAGGTGGTGATCGCGCATGCGGCGATGAATTTTCGTGTCGCGCCACTTTGGGTGGCGCAGGATCAGGGGTTTTTCGGAAAGTACGGCATCGACTCGGAAGTGGTCTATATGCGCGGCGGGCCGACCCTGTTGTCCGGCATGTTGTCGGGCGACATTCATGTCGGGTGGACCGCGAGCGGCATCATCGCGCCGGTTGCCGAAGGGGCCGACTTCGTGATCGTCGCCGGGTTCAACAATCGGGTCACCGACGAGCTGATCGTCCGGCCCGGCATCAAGCGGCCCGAAGATTTGCGCGGCAAGCGCTTCGGCGTACAGAGCATCGGCGGCGGCGGTTGGATGGGCGTGATGTTGGGATTGGAGTCGTTGGGACTGGAACCAAAGCGCGACGATATAAAGATGCTGGTCATCGGCGATAACACAATCCGCGGTCAAGCACTCGAAAACGGCACCATCGACGCCACCTCCCTGGACGGCGCTTTTGCCCGCAAGGCGAAAGCCAGGGGACTCGTTAGCTTGGCGGACTTTTCCACCGTGAACATACCGATCATGAACCACGTAGTCGCAGTGCGGAAAACCTATCTGCAGCGGCAGGCGGATATCGTCGAGAACGTGTTGCGCGCGCTGGTCGAAGGGCTGGCTTTTACCTGGTCGCCGAGAAGTAAAAGCGCGGTGCTGAAGAGCGTCGCGCGCCGCCTGAGAATCACCGATGCCGCGATCGCAGAAGACGGTTACCAGGAATTGTTGATGCGCGGCGGCCTGGAAAAAAGACCTCATCCTTCGCTGGAAGGAATGCGCAACGTTCAGCGCTTGATGCAGATCAGCAATCCGCGCATCGGCGAGGTCAAGCTCGATGACGTTCTCGAGCGTAGTCTCATGCGCAAGTTGGAAGACAGCGGCTTTATCGACCGCATGTATCGCCTTTATCCGCCAAAGTGATACGGGGCCGGGGTGTGGACGTAAGAGGAGTCCTGGGTCCCATCCAGATCTGCTTTTTCAATTTAGTAAAATAATACTGCGCGAGCCCGATGCGCGGAGGATAGTAAATGCCCGCTCCTTTAGCCGCAAAGCCGCATGGCAGAGGGTTAATTAATTGAGTTGCAAATTTCTTGGTTGCCATCCAATACTTTTGGCGCCACAGCAGAATCAAACGTCTGACAGGCCTTGGGACACTTAGGTTTAACTATTGACCCGACGGCGCACGCAGCGGATAAGTGTTACAGGGCTGATTCTAATCTGAAGCAGGGAGGTTGTATGAAAAGGCTGGCCTGTCTCATTTTTGTGGGCTTATGGTTCGGAGCTTCGTTGGCGCTTGCACAACAGCAGCCGCGGTATCCGGTGGATCCCGCAACCAAGTGGGCCGCCGGCGCCAAGCAAAAAACCGCAGACGAGCTCAAAAAACAGCTCGCGGCCGGAACTGAAGTCCTGATCATCGACGTGCGTGCTCCGGCGTCGTTCGAGAAAGAGACCCTTCCCGGAGCGATCAACATCCCGCTCGATCAGCTCGCCGCTTATCTTCCGACAATTCCCAAGGACAAAACCCTCGTCTTCACCTGAAGTACCGGAGGCCTGAGCTCGCAGGCTGCGAAGCTCGCCGAAGAACACGGTTTCAAGTCGGCCACTTTCTGCCCGATCAACAAGTGGAAGGAAGAGGGGAACGAAACGCAACGCGGCAAGAAGGCATCGTAAAAACTCTCACCAGGCTCGAACTCTCACCGAATCGCAAGCTGAAGCGCCGGCCGCTTTTCTGCAAGCGCCAGCGCTTTCCCGTTCATGCGTTCGCAACGACAATACCGTCATAAGTACTTTCGACGATGGCCCGAAGCTCCGTTCGCTCAGCGCCGGGGACTTTGAATTTATCCATCGTCCGCCAGTCGTTCGTTTTTACTTGTCGGCGCACCTTGGACAAAAGTATTATCGGCATACCACGGACGCTCGTACCACAGAGGATTCCTGAGTGGCCCATAGCGGATAATTTATGGCAAGGATACCGAGAAATCTGATCGTTCTTTCGGACGGAACCGGCAACGCCGCAGCGAAGGCGTTCAAGACCAATGTTTGGCGCCTGTATCAGGCGCTCAATCTGCGCGACGGAAAACAGGTCGCCGTCTTCGGCGATGGCGTCGGAACGTCGAGCGTTACGCTTCTCAGGATCATCGGGCTCGCGCTCGGCGTGGGCGTGAAGCGGAATGTGCTCAACCTGTACAAATTCCTGTGCCACAACTACTGGCGCGAGACGCAAAAAGACGGCAGGACAGAGTGCGACCGGATTTGGATGTTCGGATTCAGCCGCGGCGCATACACGATCCGCGTGCTCGCGGGCTTGGTGCACTCCGAAGGGCTGGTCGAGTTCGAGACCGAAGCGGATCTGGAACGGAATGCGCTCGCCGCCTATCGCGCCTTCCGCAAAAAGGCCTTTCCGGCGAAAGCCTGGTGGGTTTTTTGGGTCCCGTTCGGACGCTGGCTGCGCGATGGGTTGGCTTACCTGTGGCAAGTCGTCTCGGGTGCCGTGCCTTATCAGCATGTCTCCAGGCGCGAGAACATCGAAATCCACTTTATGGGCGTGTGGGACACGGTGGCGGCGTACGGCCTTCCGATCGACGAGCTCACGATCGCGTTCGACAAGTGGGTCTGGCCGATGAAGTTCGAAGATACCTCGCTCTTGGAACGCGTGCGGCACGCGCGCCAGGCTTTGGCACTCGATGACGAGCGACGAACCTTTCACCCGATCCCCTGGGACGAACGGCAGGAAAAGAAGCGCTACGGCAGAGTCGATCCCGATCGGTTGACGCAGGTCTGGTTCCCCGGCATGCACGCCGATGTCGGCGGCGGATATCCTGATGATGGACTCTCGTTCGTGCCGTTGTGCTGGATGATTCACGAAGCGGAGAGGAGGGGGCTCCGCTTCGAAAAACCGCTCGTCGACACCTATCAATCGCTGGCATCGCCAACCGGTCGCCTTTACGATTCACGCGGCGGAATCGGCGTGCTGTGGCGCTATCAGCCGCGCAATGTCCAACTCCTGATGGACAAGAACGACGATACCGTGCCCAGGGAAGAAAGGGTCACGCCCCTGGTGCATCATTGCGTGGTTACGCGCATGACTTACGGCAACGACGGCTATGCGCCGAAGTCACTGCCATTCAAGATCAACTTTCTACTGCCGAATGATACGCGAGTCCCGTTCGACAAGGGTGAGGTGAATACGGCTTTGCAAACGGTCACCGATGCGCCGACGCGGACGGTCTTGGCCGATCTCAAAGCGCTGATCGAGACCGCGCAAGCCGAAGAAAATCGCGGTGATTACTTCGCATTGGTGCTCGATACGATCTGGTGGCGGCGCTGCGTCTATTTCGTTACGCTCGTGCTGGCGCTGATCGCGCTCGCCTTCCCGCTGGTCTACACGCTCCTCGATTGGGGTGACAAGACGGAAAAAATCAACCAGATCACGGGCGGCACCGTCACTTACCTGCTGAAGCTCTTGAAAGGATTCATCCCGAGTTTCGCGGGCCCCTGGGTGGATGCCGTTACCAGAACCCCACAACCAGCCGTCAACATCATCCTGCTGTTCATCATCAGCCTGGTCCTCAGCCGGTTCCTGCGGCGCCGCATTCTGGACCGTGCCCGCGCTGCATGGAACGTTCAGCCGAGGGTGGGCGATAAAGACATCGATCGTTTGAGGCTCGCCGGGCAGCGCCACGCTCTTACGGCGGCGACCCTGGTACTCGGTATCGTGGCTTATTTCTCCTACGGAAACTGGAAGAGTTTTTCAGCCGCGATAATTGGCGCGGTGCTGAGCACGCTGGTCGCCTTGTTCCGAATAAAAAAGCCCAAGAGAGTCGATCCAGCGCATCCTCCTGCTGCGTTATGGATCGCACGCAAGCTGAGAAATTCGAAATCGGCCGTCGTAGGCTATCGCTGGGTCGCTCAAACTGGCTTTCCCGCGTTCTTCATCTTGTTACTGGCTGGGCTCGCCGGCTCTGGGCTCAACCTCGGACTCTATAACGTGCGAAACACCAACGGCGCTTTCTGTGAGGCGGACAACTTTGAGCATCCGACTGCTGAGGCTCGCAAGAGGGAGGCGCGGCAAGAAGCTGTAAACGAGGAGTTAGGCTCCGCAACCATCGACATCAGTTCGCCCTGTGCTCGTACTCACCTTTGGCTCG
>JBIOXP010000515.1:0-18870 GCA_044869705.1 Binatia bacterium
ATCTAAGGAGCAGGATGGTGCTCCCGGGCCGTCTATGCGTGGCTGCGACGGCCGAAGTACAGCAGCATCGCGCCGCCGGCAATGGCCACGATCCCCAGCACTGGCGACAGCGGCACCGTGTGCTGGCGGTCGGCGGTGGCATGGATTGGGCCCACGTCGATGACGGTATCGCGGCTCGTGTAGGTAATGCCCTGGTAGGCCAGCGCCAAAACACCGAGCACGATGAGAATCACTCCAACTATCATCACCGATCGATTTTTCATGATCGCCTCCCCAAATAACTCTGGCTCCCAGGTGCAAGTCAGGTGTGGTACGGACCGTACGCCACACCGGGAAGAAAATGCCACGATGTTCTTAAGTGGGACCTTTGGTCGACAGCACAGTGCTACTTTACAGGCACCCAGCCCGAGCTGTCTCAGTAGACGAGTGAGCCTGATTCGATCTGTTTCTTTCGCTCCTCGTATTGTCTGCGTGAGATCCGCTCGTTCCTATAGTCATCTTCCAATTTGTCCATCTGACGCTTGGCGTTGATCTCATAACCGGCGCCGGTCGCCAGCGCACCCGTCGCGGCGCCGCCGAGAAACGCGCATCCTGACTGAGCCAAGGTTAGGAACAGTAAGAGGCTTAGATACTTTTTCATGACCATACCTCCGTAAAAGAGGACAATGATGCCCTTCTATCAATCAATGTGCCAAATCCACCACTTTACATAACCGTCTGATTTTGCTTCTGCCTGGCGCTCCCGGACGCTCCCGGTTGAGCGGCTTCTACGTACATGTAGGAAATTTCCTATAGGTGTTGCATGTTGCACGCGCGTCGACGCGGTGGCGAATTTAAGGCGGCTCAGTCTCGCCGAAAGCGCAGCACGGATCGGAAGCGAGCCACCTAAGATTAGGCGTTCACGACTTCAGTTGGTTCTTTGAGTAAAAGAGCGAGACCGACAATGCCGATGCATATGGTCACCGCAAGCGTCTGCCAGGCCAACGCATACGACCCGGTGCGATCGACGATGTAGCCAAACATTGGCGTGCCCACCGTCGCAGCGCCCGAATTGATGGCGATCATCATGCCTAAACCGGCACCGGTGCGCGCCTTGCCTGCAATTTCGCCGATGAGGGCATAGGAAACGCCTTGATAACCGACGATCGACACACCGGCGGTGAAGAGAATTGGTAGCAGGAGGTAGGGCGATGACTCGCGTTCGAGCATCCCGAGAGCAGCGATCAGAAACGCGGAAATTATCCCGATCCAGATGAGAACGATTTTACGCCGGCCGTGAAACAAACGATCGCTGACCATTCCCCACCCGACGCGCCCGACCATCGCGCCCGTCTGGGTTAATGCCAAAGCTTGGCTCGCCCAATACGGTGAAAAGCTCATCACATCTTTCAAGTAAAGCGGCACGTAGGTAATCAACGCCATCTGGCCGACTAGATAAATCGCGGTCGCGCAGCTGATCGGCAGGAGTTGCAAGACCTTCAAGCGAGTGGTGCCTGCCCCAGCAACTTCTCGTTCAGCCGCTTGCCCATGGGTGACAATTAACGGCTCGCGCCAAAACCAGAAGAAAACAAACCCGAACAGGAAATTGATCGCGCCGAGCGCTCCCAAGGCGCCGCGCCAGCCGATAATCAGCACAAGCGAAGGCGCCAGCATCGCTGCCAAGACTCCACCCGCCGGCACTCCGGTCTGCTTGATTCCCATGGCGGTCGCCCGCTCATCACGCTCAAACCACGTCATAACGCCGATGGTCGATGCGGGGTTAAGAAAGCTGTAGCCGCATCCGGCAAGAAAAAAACTGACGCAGCTCCACCCGAAGGAAGGCGACCAGGCGGCGGCAATAATACAGACCCCCACAAACAGGTGGCCATTCAATGTTGTCCGGCGCACGCCGAACCGGTCGGCGAGCCAACCGGTCGCAAATGACGCTGCCGTCATCGCCAAATAAAAGGAAGAAAAAAATAGCCCCACTTGGGCGCGCGAGAGACGCAACTCATCCTGGTAAAAAGGCGCCAAAGTATTGATGCCGTATTGGGCCGAGGCCCCGATGATGTGAGAGATGCTGATCAGCGCCAGGATCGTCCAGCGGAACCGATCGCGCCGCACGGCTGATGGAGGCATGAATATGGATCAGTCGAATACGGTCGCGGAATACGCCGTCGCATCGATGAACGCCTCGATGACGCTCGGACCGTCTAACGCAAACGCCCAGTCGAGTGCTGCCTCGAACTGCTCGGCGTTTTTTGCCGCATGGCAGGGCACGCCGAAATAGTGCGGTGGTGATTCCGGCGGCGCGCCGAGATAGACCCCCGACAGGGGATAATCTCTCCGCTCCTGCTTGACTTTCATCAGACCGAGCCAGCCGTCATTCAACACCACCACCGGCACGTGTAAATTTTCCCGGCGCGCCAAGCTGAGCTCGCCCGCAGTCATTTGAAAACAGCCGTCGCCGACGATCGCGATCACCGAGCGCTGAGGCTGAACCAGCTTCGCGGCATAAGCCGCGGGCATGCCGTAACCCATCGAGGACCAGCCGTTTGTCGCCAGCAGCGTATACGGGAGATCCGTGCGCCATTGCGTCGCAATCTGATGCGTGTGAGCGCCGACATCATAGGCGAGAATTCCGTCGCCCGGCAGCCGATGACGGAGAATATCCAACACATGATATGCCGCGAAATATTCGGTGAGTGGACGCAACGCGCAGTCGAGCTTTCTCCGATGCTCCTGAATGGCGGCTCCACTCCAATCGTTAGCGATGCGCTCCAGATGATTCAGCGCGCCAATCGCCGCATCGAGATCACAAGGTCGATTCCAGAGCAATCGCAAGTCGCTGCTCGATTCCGCCGCTTCTGTACTCAGATGCAGAATCGGTCGATCGCCGACCCACTCTTCATAATTGATCTCTACGGGATCATAACCGATGGCAATGATCAGATCCGCGCGATCGATGAAGCGCTTTACATCTTTGCGCCGCGCTCGCCCGATCACACCAACGGCACTGGGGTGATGTTCCGGCAAAAACCCCTTGGCGTGCATCGTCGTGACAAACGGCGTCCCCTGGCGTTCGATAAACTTCAATAGCTCGGGTCCCGCGCGACTGCGCGTAAAGCCAAGCCCGACGATGACCAGCGGTCTTCGCGAAACCCTGAGCGAATCCTCGACGATCCTCACGATCTCAGAGGAGCAATCTGGAAGGACGGCGGGGCTGGATCCGGCGTTGCTGCATTCGACAGCGTCGGCTAGCGCCACGTCTTCGGGCAAATCGAGATGTACCGGCCCGGGCGGCTCTTGTTTCGCGAGAAGAAAGGCTCTCTCGATCGACGGAGCCACAGTATCAGAGCGCAAGCTGAGCGAAGCCTTGCTCAAAGGTCTAAATAGCTCGCGGTGATCGATGCGCATCTGAATGCGCCGCTCGAGCCAAGCGCTCGGAACGTTGCAGGTCAACGCGAGCACAGGCAACCGGTCCAGCCAAGCGCACCCGACGCCGGTTGTTAGATTGGTGGCACCCGGACCGACTGTGGACACGCACACGCCGGGAATGCCGGTCAGGTATCCCACCGCGCTCGCCATGAATCCCGCCGATGTTTCGCTGGCGGTCAGGACAAACCGTACCGAGCTACGCCGCAGCGCCTCGATCAACGGCAGTACCGGCCCGCTGGGAACGCCAAAGACCCAACGTACCCCGGCTTCTTCGAAGGCGCGCGCGATAAGATCGCTATTGTTCAATGACTAGCATCCTCGTGACTCGGCAAAATGGAGCACTGAAGATGGAGTATAGAGAATCGATGAGTGATAACGATCGTCTATCCTCGATTCTCTATTCTGCACGTCAGTTGCCGATGCGCACGGTATCGACGGCGTCCTGCAGAGCGCGAATGATCGATAGAGCGGTGAGCCTGCCGGTTTTGGGATTTTCACTGGGAACATTTTCGATATGCACGTGCAGCTTACCGAACTCCCCTTCAACATCGATATCGTGACAGTTGCGCAGCAAACCCGGCACGGCGAGAATCCGAACTCGGGTCTGATCGGCGCCGATTCCCGCCAAACTCACCGCCGCCGTCACGTTGACATTGGCGGGGAAACCGCGGCAAGCCTCACGTGCCGAGCCATAAAAGATCTCTTTCTCGTGCTCCAACCCCGCCAGCGAAATGCCGCGTTCGATCAGGTAAGGCGCACCCTCCAGTCCCCCTGGGGGCTTTCGCGTCGTATGTGTCACATGCTCGATCCGGCCGACGGACGCCGATTTAATCCCATCCAACCCGGCGATGGCACCGGACGGAACGTACAGACGACAGCCGGTCTGGCGCGCTTGCTCGATGATCTCAGGATGGTCGAGCAATGCTCCGACGCTGATCACCATGAGGGCTTTTTTCGCCGCGAAAACTTGCTGTGCCAATTGAGCGACGATCCCGCCGCCCGCCGCTTCGACCAATAAATCCGCGCGACCAATGAGCTCTTCAAGAGATTGATAGGGAGGCGGGTTTTTCAAGGCGCCGAGAAACTCGCGCGCACTCTCCGCGCTCCGACTGGTGACGCCTATTACCGGCGCCGAAATCTTGCCGCCCTGCGCTGCTTGAATGAGCGCTCTGCCGATCGCTCCACAACCCACAATACCGATCTGTGTCATCGAAGTTCTCCCGCTCTCTCGTCTATCGTGAACGGTTCGGCCCGTCAACGCGACGGCCCCAACTGATAGAGCATCCAGTATACAATCACGCCGGTGACGGAGACGTAAAGCCAGATGGGAAAAGTCCAGCGAGCGATGCGCCGATGCGCCGAGAAATTCTCCCCGAGCGCGCGCCGTAAGGTAATCAGCGCCAACGGAACCACCGCCGCGGCAAGAATCGTGTGCGTCAACAGAATCGTAAAGTATAACGGCCGAATCCAACCTTGTCCTTTAAACGGGACCGAACCGACCTGGTAATGATAGACGAGATAAGAAATCAAAAACAGGATCGAACAACCGAAAGCGATCAGCATGCAAGCCCGATGACTCTCGCGCTTGCCGGATCGGATGAACAGAAACCCGCTAAAAAGAAAAACGGCGCTGAGACTGTTCAGCGCCGCGTTCAGGCTTGGCAGATCGGAGACAGAAATCAATGAGGAAAGATGTCCGGCATCAGCATGAGAATCAGAAAAACGCAGAGAACAAAGGGCGTCAACGCCACCAGCGCCAGAGTTCGCTTCTCGAATTTCAGATGCATGAAGTGCATGGCCACCAAACTGGCCTTCCACACGGCAGCAATCACGAGCAGCGCCGCCAAGAGTAATTTCGGCAACCCTAGATAAACGATCGCGACTTCCACGATCGTAAGCACCAGGAGCACGTAGAACACTTTGATGTAGGCGGAGGTGGAATGAGCGCTTGAGGTCATTTCTGTTCCTTGCGGCGTACTATAAGAGGTAGACAAATGTGAAAATCAAAATCCAGACGAGATCGACGAAATGCCAATACAAACCGGCGATCTCGACATGCTTGGCTTCATAGCGGCCGCGGTTGACGGCGGCGAGCACGCAACTGTTGTAAATTACGCCTCCAGTCACATGCATGCCATGGAACCCGGTCAGAATAAAGAACGTGGTCGCGAACAGACTCGTGGAGAACGCGATTCCCGCTTCCGGCAAGCGGTGCGTCAGCAGATGCGTCCATTCGTAGGCCTGGCAGCCCAAGAACATCACTCCGCCAAGGATCGTCAGGCCGAGGAACTTATTGAACCTCGCTTTATTTCCTTCCTGAATCGCCGCCAATGCCAAAACCATCCAGACGCTGCTAACGATCAGGAGAAACGTCATAAATGCGGTCAGATTAATGCCGAGAACGTCTTTGGGTATCGGCCAACTACTGCTCGCATGACGCAAAATTCCATAGCCGACAATCAAACAGCCGAAGGACATGGCGTCGCCCGCAAGAAACAACCACATGCCGAGCTTGCCCCAGCTCTCGGGGGTCAGGGGCGTCTCTTGCGGCTCCGCCCCGACGTGCATCACCGCCGCATCGCTCATGTCAAGCTGTCCTCCTGAATCCATGCGAAATGATCGATCGGTTCAGAGTCGGACTGCGTGCGTTTTCGTAGCGCGCGCCGATACGCGAAAACCAATCCGCCGACGATGGAGCCAACGACCGCATAGGGTGTCACCATCAGAAACAATACGCTGGCGTTAAAACCATCCGTGACCGCATCGCCGGTCCCGGTAAAACACACGGAACACGCCCAGGTGAGGACGGGGCTGCTGAAAACCATCGCTGCCGATCCTGCGGCAACGGACAAGATTCTTTTCGTCATAAAATTTTTCCCTATCAAAATCATTCGCAAAGTAACGTAACGAATTTCGCCTGTCAACCAATTCGCTCAGTAAAGATAAACCAGGCCGTAGAGCACCGGCCACAGCCCGACGACGAACACCCAGTACATGCTGCAAGTCTGTAGACCGACATAATTCTGGCGCGTGTATTTTCCCGCTCGCGCCTTCTGCCAGACAATGAGCAACCAGATCAGAGCGCCGAAAACATGCAGCGCGTGACAGCCGATGATCGTATAAAAAAGTCCGCCGTAGATGCTGCTCGACAGTGTCAACCCGAAATGGAGCAAGCGAAACCATTCGATACCCTGAATGGTTAAAAAAATGGCTCCGGCCGCAGCCGTCCACGATAATAAGCGCACCAGGCGCGAGCGATCGCCGCGCTGAATGGCTTTCAATCCAAGCCGAATCGTGAACGCGCTGGCGAGCAAAATCGCTGTATTCACTCCGGTGACTTCGATGGGCAGACGCGGTTGAAACGGCGGCGGCCATACCGGATTGGCGATGCGAAAAACCAGAAACGCGCCGATGAGACCCGCAAAAAACATCGCTTCGGCGCCGAGCAGCATGAGCACCGCCAACCAGAGGTTGCTCGCGAACGGCGCCTGGGGTCGAACGGGCGGCGGCGGTTTGCCGCCGCCGAAGCTGGGGCGTTTGGCGCCGCGAAGCGGGGGAGTTTCGTCGAGTCTCCGCGCTGTCGAATCCCGTGCCATGGGTCCTAGTAAAGGATGATGAACGCGATCACCGCTCCGATATAGAGGAGCGTGAGCAGAGCCAGCGCGATGCCGATCCGTCGATTACTCCAATCGATCCCTTTCAGCGGTTCCAGCATCGGAGTGATCATGCCGGTAACAGATCCAATGCCATGACGAGCAAAAGTGCCGGGAGATAAATCAATGAAGCGAACAGCAGCCGGCGTGCGCTCGATCGACACGGCGCCAGGACCAATTTGATGCCGCTCGCGAGAAATGCGGCTCCCAAAGCAAAAGCGATCACGAAGTAAAGCGCCCCCGCGATACCGATCAGAGTCGGTAAAAAACTCACCACCCAGAGAGCGCCACAGTGCATTAGAACTTGCCGATTCATGCTAGCGCCATCAGGGTCGATGACCGGCAAAAACTGGATCCCGGCTCTGGCGAAATCTTCCCGGTAGAGATATGCGATCGCGAGCGTGTGCGGAATTTGCCAAAGAAACATGATCGCAAACAGAATCCAGGCATCCACGGACAAGTCGCCGCGGGCCGCAACCCAGCCGATCACCGGAGGTAAGGCTCCGGGCACGGCCCCCACCGGCACACAAAGCGCGCTATAGCGCTTCATCGGCGTATAGACGAACAAATAGCTGATCGTGATTGCGCCCGCGACGATGGCGCTCAAGAGATTTACGCCAAGCGACAGATAGCTTAACCCGCCGGCCGTCAAAAGAATGCCGAACCAGAGGGCATCCTGCGGCAGCACCCGGCCATCCGGTAGAGGCCGGCGCCGCGTGCGATCCATCAACGCATCGATATCGCGCTCAAGAAACTGATTCAGGGTCAACGTGCCGGCGGCGGCCAGCGCCGTGCCAAACAACATCTGCAACAGGCGGAAATACTGCGGCACGCCTGAGGAACCCGCATAGTAGCCCGCCAAGGCCGTAATCAGCACCATGAAAACGATGCGCGGCTTGACGAGCTCAAAGAAGTCCGCCGCTCTTCGGGCGCTCGTGGCGTTGGCGATCTGTACGGTTCCGGTAGTGATGCTCATGTGGAAAACTGCTCGCGGAAAATTTCTCCGCCAACGCTATGGGTTTGCGGTCTCGATAACCGATAGCTCCTCAAAGTGAGCGCGACGGCGGTTCCGAGCATTGCCGCGCCGCAAGCAAGATGGGTGGTCGTGACCAGCACGGTCGCATCGATCGGCAATCGTAACACAGCGGTGAATTTCGCGAGGTAAGATAGAGTTCCCAAGCCCAACTGCAGCAGTAACAGAGCAAAAAGGATTAGCGCTGGACGCTGTAAGCCGAATACAGTCGCGTAATTTCTCGAAACGCGGATCAAAATCAGCATCGTATGTAGTGCCACCAACGTCGCAAACGCCAAATGGGCATCCGCGCGCTCGCCTGTATGGCGAAGCACCGCCCCGATGATCACCTGGATATAGATTAGCGCAGTTGTGGCCAGGCACAACCGGCGGAACCGGCCGCCATCGCTCAGCGACTCGGTCGCTTTAGGCAAAGCGAGCCACTCTTTCGAGGTAAATACCGCCAGACCGACAGTCAGCGCGAAAAAAGCCTGCGCCGTCGCAGCGTGCACAATCGCCAATATTTGCTCGAGTAAAATAACGCGCAACCCACCCAGGATTCCCTGCACCACCACTAACACTAATGCCGCTAAGGCGAGCCAGCGCAGCCAGGCGCGCGACTCGCGCGCCCAGACGGCCACCGTCAAAGCGATCGTCAGCAAGCCGACGCATGAAGCGACCAGCCGATGGCTGTGTTCGTAGAAAATATTGCCCACCATTTCCGACCACGGATAAAAAAACATATTGTGGCCGAAGGTCGTCGGCCAATCGGGTACGGCCAGTCCCGCGCCTTTGCTCGTAACCAGACCGCCGATGAAGAGCAGGGGAAACGTGGCGCAAACGAGCATGACCGCAAGCCGGTGCGGCCAAACTGAAAAGAGCGAAGGACCGGGATTTGGCGTCCCGGTCCTTCCTGGATCAGATTCCATGAGGCTAGTGGGCCCGGGCCGCCGCAGTCGTGCCGAGATTTCTGTCTTGCGGCAACCAGTCTTCCTGAACTTCCGGTGAGCTGTATTCGTAGGGCCCGCGATAAACCACCGGCTGGACTTCGAAGTTGCCGTGCGGCGGCGGCGTCGGCGCGGACCACTCGAGCGTGTTGGCCTGCCACGGATTTCGTTCGGCCTTTTTGCCCGCGAACAGGCTTACGATAAAATTATACAGAAAAATGAATTGCGAGGCGCCGAGCAGGAGCGCGCTCACGGTGATGAACACGTTCCAGTGCTGCATCGGCAACAGGAACTCATACTGGGTAGGATTATAGATGCGTCGCATGTGGCCCGCGACGCCGAGAAAATGCATCGGGAAAAATGCCCCATTGAAAAAAATATAGGTCAGCACGAAGTGGATCTTGGCCAGGCCTTCGTTCATCTTGCGGCCAAACATTTTGGGGAACCAATAGTAGACCGCAGCGAACAACGCGAAAACGATACCGGCGACGACATAATGAAAATGGGCCACGATGTAATAGGTGTCGTGAATGAAAATATCGACCGGCGTCGATGCCATAAAAATACCGCTCAATCCGCCAATGATAAAATTCGAGACGAAGCCGAGCGCGAACAGCATCGGCGATGCAAAACGGATGTTTCCGCCCCACAGCGTACCCAGCCAGTTGAACGTTTTGATGGCCGACGGTACAGCAATGACCATGGTGGTCATCATGAATGCGGTGCCGAGCAGCGGATTCATGCCGCTCACGAACATGTGATGGCCCCAGACAATCCAGGACAGAAAAGCGATGGCGATCATCGAGAAGGCCATGGCGTGATAACCGAAAATGGGCTTGCGAGAGAAGGTCGATAGAATGTCCGAGGTCACTCCCATCGCAGGTAAAACCAGAATGTAGACTTCCGGATGGCCAAAGAACCAGAACATGTGCTGCCAGAGCAGCGGCTGCCCGCCGCCTTCCGGCAGAAAGAAGCTGGTTCCGGCCATGCGGTCAAACAGCAACATGGCCAACGCGGCGGTAAGGACCGGCAGGGCGAGCAGCAGCAAAATCGCCGTAATAAACAATGACCAGACCGTCAACGGCATGCGAAAGTAGGTCATCCCCGGAGCGCGCATGTTGATGATCGTCGTGATGTAATTGATGGATCCCATCAGTGAGGAAATACCGAGTATCAACAAGCTGATGATCCAGAGATGCTGCCCCCATTCGACGCCGGTGTACTGTGCCCGCGCCGACAATGTCGCGTAGCTCGTCCAACCTCCCGCCGCCGGTCCACCGGGAACGAAAAAGCTCGAGAGCATGACGGTGGTCGCAATGGCGCCAACCCAAAATGACAACATATTCAATTTCGGGAAGGCCATATCGCGCGTCCCGATCATCAGTGGAATCAAGAAATTGCCGAATGTGCCCACCATAATCGGCATGACCACAAAAAAGATCATGATCGTGGCGTGCATCGTGAACAGCGCGTTGTAGGTTTGCGGTGGAATGATCCCGCCGCCATGTTCGCCAGGATAGATA
This sequence comes from Binatia bacterium, assembly GCA_044869705.1. Lineage (GTDB taxonomy): Bacteria > Desulfobacterota > Binatia > UBA9968 > UBA9968 > DP-20. The sequence goes on from JBIOXP010000515.1 coordinate 10,553, forward strand.
TAGGGCTCGGGGATGATCCCAAGTCCTGGCACGGCTGTTTCCGGCCAAGCGAGCTCCCAACGAACTAACATCGCAAGCAGCCCGCCGACGATGATCATGAGCAAACCCATGAACAAGAATTGTCGGCCGATCATTTTATGATCGAGAGAAAAAATGTAGGTCCGGATAAAACCCAACTCTTGGTGATGCTCATGCGCGGCATGCGCCGCCGCTGTTTCGGTCATCGCTAAAACTCCTTCGTTAGTGCGTTCGGATCGGTGGCAATTGCTAGAAGTGCTTACTGCGGTTTGGCCGCGAGATTCTCGTCCGCCCATTTTTTATATTCTTCGGGCGTGTGTACATAGAGCCAGCCCTTCATACCGGAATGGCCGAAGCCGCAGAGCTCTGCGCACGGCAGCTCATATTTTCCCGGCTTGGTTCCTTCGAACCAGTTGATGATTTGCCGGCCCGGCACGGCGTCTTGCTTGAAGCGCATGTTGGGAATGAAAAAGCTGTGGATGACATCGCGCGAGGCAATCACCAAACGGATCGGCTTATGCACCGGGACGTGAAGATCATTGTCGAATTTGAGGTCGTCATCGGTTCCAAGTTTTCCGTCCGGACCCGGGTAGCTGATTTCCCAGTTGAATTGTTTCGCGGTGACGCCCACTTCGAAATCCGTATCCGGCACGTGGCGCTTAACTTTGGCCCACGTCGACGCGCTCATGAATGCCAGCACAATGAGAATTGCGGCGGGAATAATCGTCCAGATGATCTCCAGAGTGGTGTTGCCGTGCGTGTAGGTGGCGCGTCTACCGGGTTGCGCGCGGTACTTGATCAAAAACACCACCATCAGAACCGTCACGAGCACGAAAGTAACCGCGGTAATATAATAGATGAGATAAAATAAGGAGTCGATTTCTTGCCCGAACGTAGACACGTCTTCCGGCAACCACTGAAGCATCTAGTGAACCATCCTTAATTTTGTTAGAAACGGGAGTGAAAACTTTTCCTTAGCTAACACACGCACCTGTCCTTTTCAAGCGCGGTTCTGCTCGTTGGCCGCGGATGGCGCGGCAGTTAATAGCCTGAGAACGCAGTAAAATCGGTCCATGCTCCCATTGGAATCACTCGCCACCGTTGTTCACATCCTTGCGGTTGCTCTCTGGGTCGGCGCGATGGTTTTTTTTCTCGTCGTCTTGGGACCGTCGGTCAACGGCTTGGAGCCCAGAATCGCAATTCAGACGCTCAATCGCGGCCGCATCGGTTTCGAAACAATTTCATGGATCGCGATCGGGCTTTTGCTGGTCACCGGCGTATTCAACCTGCTCCAGCGCGTTTCCGTCTCGACGATGGCTATCGGCGAATTCTATACGGTGATCTTGACCATCAAGCTTTTTGTTTTCGGCGCCATGCTTGCGCACCACCTTCTCCAGACATTCAGATACGCGCCCGCGATCGCGAAGCTGACTGCCGAATTGCCCGCAGCGTCAAATCACTGGCCCGAAGCTCTGCTGGACCGATGGCGCCATTGGTTTCTGCTGCTGAAATTCAACGCCGCGCTCGGCCCGATCGCAATCTTATTAGGACTGAACCTGGTAAAAACCTAACGCCTGACGGTCGGAGCGGCTTCTCCGAGAGTAACTTTGCAGATATTGACCTCGATCAGACTCGGTCGGAATGCGTCAGCTCTTTTGATAAAGCCCTTTAATAAACCCGCTGTCTTCGAGCTGTTTCACAAAGCGCATGTCCATAAAGGTTTCCGGGGCATAGTTTTTTGCGCGTGGATCGCGCACACCGACCTGCTCCAAAACAAATTTCAAGCCGCCCACAGTCGCGTTGGGGACCCGCTGCAATTTTGGCGCGTAGAAATCCACGGTCGAGGCTAAAGTTCCCTGATCTTTAATGCCCGTATATTTGCTCGTCACTTTCATCGCCAGCTCGCGGTTGGTTTTGTATAACGCGATCGCTTCCGTGTAAGCGCGCACAAAACGCTGTACGGTGTCGGCGTTGTCCTTGATGTAGGATTTTTTTGCCGCGATGCCCACGAATGGGAACTCCAAGCCCATCGCCGCAATGTCGGCAATTTCTTTGTAGCCCATTTTTTTGGCGGCGTCGGTGAACGGGTCGGCGAGCGCGCCCGCGGCGATGCGCCCGGACGCAATGCCTCCCATGATGCCGGGATAATCTTCCAATTGGACCAGCGCCACGTCTTTTTCAGGTTGTAATCCGGCCTTGCGAATGGCGAATCGCGCAGAAATATCCGTGTTGGAGCCGAAGCGGGTAATCCCCACCGCCTTGCCTTTTAACTCTTCAGTCTTCGCTACTGTGCCCATGATCACGATCGGAGTGGTGTTCAATGCCACCGCGACAAACGTGACGTCCATTCCGGCGACCCCCGCGGCCACCATCGCGGGCCCGCCCATCTGCGACATCTGGATCTCGCCCGAGACCAATGTTTGGGCCATGGTTGAACCACTGCGGATGTAGGCAACCTCGACGCGCAGACCGTTTTTCTCAAACAGTCCCGCTTCGCGCGCGATCCATAGAACTGCATGGGGACCAGACGTAGCTGCATAACCGGACATGACGCGAGTTGCTTTCTGGCCGAACGCCGCTCCGTTAAGCAAAAGGATGCTGATCAACACGATCACAGACTTCATTGGCAATCCTCCTCAACCTTGATTCAACCGTCGTTCGGCAGTATAGGGGTATGCTGGAATCTAGGTCAATCGACCCGCTCAGCAGCATCGCGAAAGGCAAAACATGAAAGCATTCCAGTCGTTTCACGCCTTCTGCGCAATCTTGTTTTTCGTTCATGTGACTTCATCTCTAGCTGCGGAAATTAATGTCGTCTGGACCAGCGAAGTCGGACAGTTTGCGCCGCTGTGGATCACCAAGGAAGCGAAGCTTTTCGAAAAGTACGGCAACAATGTCCAATTGATTTTCATTCAAGGCGCCTCTTCGGCCGCCGCTGCGCTCTCTTCCGGCGATGCCCAGGTCGGCATGTTTTCACCGCAGGTGGTCATCTCCACGCCGGCGCTCGATCTGGTCATGTTCGGCCGACTCGGCAACTCGATGGATAACCGCATTTTCGCCAGAAAAGGCATCAAAACCATCAAGGAAGTGAAGCGCGTGGCGATCAGTCGTTTCGGCAGCAACGCCGATTTTGCCGCACGCTTTCTTCTCCAACGCGAGGGGTTGAAACCCGACATCGACGTCGCGCTACTTCAAGTCGGCAATCAATCGAATCGCATTGTCGCCGTCGAAACCAACAACGCGGACGCCGCGATGCTGACACCCCCGATGACGTTACAGGCGCGCAAGCTCGGCTTGACGCTGCTCATCGACGCATCGAAGCTGAACATCCCGTATTCCAGCCTGATGTTCGTTGCGCGCAGGCCGTACTTGACCAAAAATCGCGCCGATCTGGTCAACTTTACCAAAGCGATGATCGAGGGCGTGGCTTATTACAAGGCGAATAAGGAATTCAGTCTCAAAGTTTTGTCCAAGTATATGAAGGTTCAGGACCGGGACGTGTTGGAGGAAAATTTTCGCGAGTACGATTTTCCGCTGAAGCCGTATCCGGCGCGCGAATATTATGAATTGCCGATCCAGGAAGTCGGCAAGAAAGATCCCAAAGTGCTCAAGGAAAATTCCGAGCGTTACGCCGACATGAGTCTGGTGAAAGAGATCGAGAGCAGCGGGTTCATCGACAAGGTCATGCAGGAGTATAGAGTGAAATGATCTCCGCAAAAGCGGAGATCATTTCATCCTGAGCAAAGCGAAGGATCTAATGCCTAAGCGAGAGCAAGGGATCTTCCGAATCGCAAGATCAAATAGAGAGTAATTTCAGTCCAAAAACAAACCAGGAGAACGAACCATGGCCACTGCCCGCGGCGCGACTTTGCTCGGTCCGGACAAACTAGAGCTTCGCGAATACCCGATCCCCGAGATTCCACCCGACGGCGGATTGCTAAAAGTCGAGATGGGCGGGGTTTGTGGCACGGATGTAAAATACCTGCATGGCAAGTTGCAGGTTCCCTACCCAATCATTCTCGGTCACGAAATCTTGGCGCGCGTCGAGAAGCTTGGACGCAATGCGGCGCAGATTCACAAAGTCAAAGAGGGCGACCGAGTCATTCTCAAAGGCGCGCTGGGCTGCGGACGCTGCGCCGACTGCCGGCGCAACAACCAGCGCTTCTGTCGCCAGCGGACCAATTACGGCGGGCGCACCAAATGCGATCAGCCGCCGCACCTCTTCGGCGGGTTCGCCGATTACGTTTATCTTGCTCCCGACGTGCTCGCGACAAAAGTGAGCGACGCGCTGCCCGCCGAAGCGGCGGCTCTCATCGGCTCGGTGATGGCGAACGGCTTTCAATGGGCGATCCGCCGTGGCGGCGTCAAAATGGGCGATTACGTTTTGATTCAGGGTCCCGGGCAGCAGGGTCTCTCGTGCACATTTGCTTCGAAGCACGCCGGCGCGGCCAAAATCTTTGTCACCGGCATCGGTCGCGATCAGCCCCGGCTCGAGCTCGCCAAGAAATTTGGCGCAACCCAAACGATCAATGTTGAAGAAGAAGACGTGGTCGAGGTGGTGCGCAGGGAAACCAATGGCGAGATGTGCGATGTGGTGGTCGATGTCTCCGGCAATCCCAATGCGATTTTGAAATCCGTCGACTGCCTGCACCGGCAGTCGACGATGGTGCTGGGCGGATTGACCGGGGATACTACCGTAACCCCGATGTTGATGGACAAGCTCGTTTGGAACGAAATCAAATTGCAAGGCTGTTTTACAGCGGACAATGACGCGACGGAAGCGGCGCTGCGGATCATCGAGGAACCCAAATTCCCCGTTCAGCAAATGGTGAGCCATGTTTTTCCGCTGGCCCAGATCGAGCATTGTATTCGCGCCATCGGCGGCGAAGTGCCCGGAACCTTTCCGACCAAAGCGTTGATCAATCCGTCCATCGGATAAAAAGATTGGAGCGTGATGGAGTACTGGAGTGTTGCCGCCTTCGGTTCCCACCCCCAGAACTCCATCACTCAACACTCCGTCACTCCAAGACTAGAGTTGCATGATCGAAGGTCTCACGAACAAAGTCGTGATCGTTACCGGCGGCGCCCATGGCATCGGCAAAGCTTATTGCTCGGCCTTTACCAAAGTAGGCGCCCAGGTCGTGCTCGCGGATATCGACAGACGCGCCGCAGAGAGTGCGGCCAGTGAGATAAGCAAGGCAAACAGCGGCAACGGAGAAATGAAAAGCCTTTTGCCTCCACTCGCGCTCTACGTCGATGTTTCCAACGAAGCGGCAACAAAGGAAATGGCAGCGCGCACGGTCGATCTCTTCGGCCGCATCGACGTACTGATCAACAACGCCGCGGTTTTCTCCGTCGTACCGATGAACCGCGGCAGAATCGAATCGATTGATCCGGAAGAGTGGGATCGGCTCATGGCGGTCAATCTTCGCGGCCTGTTCTTTTGTTGCCGTGCGGTGCTCCCAACCATGCGCAGGCAAAAATCCGGCAAGATCGTCAACATCGCTTCCGGCACGGTGTTCGCGGGTTCGCCCGGAAGAATTCACTACGTGACCTCCAAAGCGGCAACGGTCGGTTTCACCCGCACTCTTGCCCGCGAGGTCGGCGGGGACAATATTACGGTTAATTGCCTCGCTCCCGGCAACACGCTGTCTGAAGAAAATCCCACCGAGCAGATGGTCAAGTTTCGTGAATCATCCGTCGGCTTGAGGTCGATAAAGCGCATCCAACTTCCCGAGGACGTTGTCGGCGCAATGTTGTTCCTGGCTTCGCCTTTGAGCGATTTCATGACCGGACAAACCATGAACGTCGACGGCGGCATATCATTTTTGTGAACTGGAGTAATCGAGTGTTGGAGTGTTGGAGTGTTGGAATTTCGGCACCTTCGACATGAACCTATCACTCCAACACTCCAGTATTCCAGCACTCCAATTTTAGTAAGGAGTTTGCCATGAATGTTCCTTATCCGATCATCGACGCCGACGGCCACGTTTTGGAAAAAGACCGCGATCTGCACGACTATCTGGGCGGGAGATACTCGAGCGCGCCACGCTTCGAAACCTATTCATACTTCCCGTCGCTGGACGGCTGGAATCGGGGTACCGGCGTACCGGGCAAAGACCCGGAGACGCCCGCACCGCGTTGGTTGCAGTTTCTCGATGAGCTTGGCGTGCACACGACAGTGCTCTACCCAACTGGCGGACTGGGGCTCGGCCTGGTACAGAATCCCGAATGGGCCTGCGTTCTCGCCCGTGCTTACAACTCCTGGCTTGCTGAACGCTTCTGCCAGGTCAGCCCGCGCCTTAAAGGTGTTGCCTTGCTGCCCGTGCATGAGCCGACGGAAGCGGCCAAAGAATTGGCCCGGGCAAAATCGCTCGGCCTGGTTGCCGGTCTCCTGCCGGCAGTAACTTGGTTGAACAAGGGCTACGGTCACAGTGACTTTGACCCGATTTATGAAACCGCAGAGCGCCTCGACATGCCGCTCACGGTGCACGGCGCGCCAAGCCGCGGTATGGGCTTTGATTTTTTCAATAAATTTCTTCACGTTCACACGCTCGAACACCCTTTTGCGATCCTGATCCAATTCACGCATATGGTTTTTGAAGGTGTGTTCGTCCGTTTTCCTAAGTTGCGCGTGGCGTTTCTTGAAGCCGGGTCCGGTTGGCTGCCCTATATGATGGATCGCATGGATGAAGAGATGGAGAAGCCCTATCGAGTTCAAGCGCCGTTGCTCAAGCAAAAACCGAGCGCGCTGATCCGTAATGGGCAAATCTGGACCACCTGCGAAGTCGAAGAAAAGGCGCTGCCGCAGGTGCTCAAACAATTCAATCCGCAATGTCTGATGTGGCCGTCGGATTATCCGCACGAGCGCTTACCCGACATGTTCCAGCGCGACCTGCCGGAATTTTTCGCGCGCGACGATTTAAGCGATGAATCGAAGAAAGCGATCCTGCACGACAATCCGATCAATTTTTATCGGCTGAATATTTGACGGTGCGGAGAACGGATATTTTGGCAAAGTATCCCAAGCGAGCCACGCGATGATAGAACAGCGCCTCTCAGAATTTCATTTCGCGGCAGAGCCGAGAAATTTTTCGTCGAGAAGGACCTACTTCGTCAGACGCTGTGAAACTCCGCTCATGATTGCTTCACCCCTCGATACGCGCTTACGCTCCTCGGGGCATCGGTTTCAGACCGACCATCCTGAGCCTAATAAGGACAGAACGGCGATTTTTCATATAGTCTGTCGATCGAGATCACGGCAGGGTTAAAATTTTCTTTTGCGCGATCGATCATCGTCGATTTCATAAAATTAAGAAACGAGGTTGATTATGCGACTCAAAGACAAAGTGGCGATCGTTACGGGCGGCGGCGTCGGTATTGGCAGGGCATACGCTCACGGCCTGGCGAAGGAAGGCGCCAAAGTAGTTGTGGCGGATATCCAGGACGGCGAAGCCACGAAAGTCGCCGCCGACATCAAATCCGCCGGCGGCGATGCGCTCGCGATTCATGTCGACGTGACCTCAATGGAGAAAACCCAAGCGATGGCGCAAGCCGCGCTTTCAGCCTACGGCCGTATCGACATCTTGGTCAATAACGCCGGACTCTATTCAGCGCTCAAAAAGAAAAACTTCATGGACATTGATAGCGATGAATGGGACCGCGTCATGGCAGTGAATGTGAAGGGCTTATGGCATTGCGTCAAAGCCGTTTATCCCGCCATGAAACAACAAGGCAAAGGCAAGATCATCAATATTTCGTCGGGTACGGTTCTCGGCGGCTCGCCTTACTTTCTTCATTATGTCTCGTCCAAAGGCGGCGTGATTGCTTTCACCCGCGCCTTGGCGCGCGAAGTGGGCGACGACAACATCTGCGTCAATTCGATTATGCCCGGGTTGACGATCTCCAGCGCCAATCAGGAAGGCGTGATGACGGCGGAGCAGTTGGCCGATCGCAGAAAGCGGCGCGCTTTCCATCGCGATCAGTATCCGGCGGATCTCGTCGGGACGGTAATTTTTCTCGCCTCCGACGACAGTGATTTCATGACCGGCCAGTCGATCAGCGTCGATGGCGGCATGAACATGCACTGACACGGCGAGCCGCTCAGTGAAAAACCAAACTGGTAAAGGTTACCGCGGAGCCGGTCTCGGGAGTGAATGCCTGGCTGTATTTGAGTTGAGCGCCGCGCCTGCCGTCGAGCAGATGAATCAAGGAGTAGAGCGGCGAGAACCCGCAGATTCGGCGCCGATCCTGATCCTTGGCGATCTCATGAAAAAATCCCGGCGCGTCGAGAGCTATGA
>JBIOXP010000516.1:0-6582 GCA_044869705.1 Binatia bacterium
GGTAATGCGCAGTCGTTCAAAGATCTGGAACAGGCCGCCAAAGTATTCAAAGTACAGCTCGAATCTTTGGACGTGCGCAACGCGACCGATATCGCATCCGGATTCAACGCCGCGAGCAAAGCGCGACCTGGCGCGATACTCGTTTTAGGAGGACCGGTTACTACCGCTCAACGAGGATCAATTACGGAGCTTGCCGCGAAAAACCGTATTCCCGCGATCTACCCGCAGAGCGATTACATGGATGTTGGCGGTCTCGTGTTTTATGGGGTAAGTGTAAATGACTTATTTCGCCGCGCAGCCATCTATGTCGACAAGATTTTGAAGGGCGCCAAACCCGCCGATCTCCCGGTGGAACGACCGGCCAAGTTCGAGCTGGTGATCAATCTCAATACCGCCAAGCAGCTCGGGTTAGTAATTCCTCCCAACGTGTTGGCCAGAGCCGATAGAGTAATCCGGTGAAAATAGACCATCGTCATAGACATTGCCTGGCTGTCATTGCCTCGGTTTTGTCTTTCCTCGTCGCGGCGGTGGCAAACGGTCAAGCGCCGAAGAACGTCGCGCGCGTGGGAATTCTCTTCGTCGGCGGCAAAGAGCAGCCTCATCTAGCCAACTTCAAGAACGGCCTCAGGGAGCGCGGCTACATCGAAGGCAAAAACATCCTCTTCGAGTATCGTTACGGCGAAGGCGATTACAATCGGCTGACCGCCCTCACCGACGAGTTCGTGCGCGACCACGTCGACGTGATCGTCACCACGTCTTCGGTCAGCGCGTTGGCCGCGCGCAAGGCGACGCGAACGATTCCGATCGTGATGACGAGCGGTAATCCGGTCGAACAGGGTCTTGCCGAAACACTCGCCCAGCCCGGCGGCAATGTGACCGGCCTCAGCGTGCTCGTCGGCGACCTCAGCGGTAAGCGCATCGAGCTTCTCAAAGAAGCTATCCCTAACCTGACGCGTGTTGCCTGTCTCTGGAGTTCCCGTGACGATCCGTCGACAACCAGCTTCAAAGAGACCGAGCGAGCGGCGAAGGCGATTTCAATGCAGCTCCACTCGGTTGAGCTGCACAGCGCAGCGGACATAGAGAAAGGTTTCGCGGCCCTGCCAGGGTCCGTCAACGCGCTACTGGTGACAATGAATCCGCTCGTAACGCTTAACTCAAAACAAATTGTCGAGTTCGCAGTGAAACATCGGCTGCCCGGTATGTATCCGACGCGGCAGTTTGCCGAAGAAGGCGGATTGCTCGCCTACGGGCCGCTGATCAGTGATCTATACCGCCGTGCGGCGATCTACGTCGACAAAATTCTGAAGGGAGCGAAACCAGCCGAGCTGCCGATCGAACAGCCCACCAAGTTTGAGTTGGTGGCGAACCTCAAAACCGCCCGGCAGATCGGATTTACTATTCCACCTAACGTCTTAGCCAGAGCAGATCGCGTGATTTGGTAAGGCGTAAAGCATGATGAGTAAAGGCGACCATGAGTCTAATTTCAAAACCTGTGCTGAGCCCTTCGACGCGACTCAAGCTAGACTTGGTCGAAGGAGCCAAAACCTGTACTGAGCTATGTCGAAGTACCCGTACTGAGCTATGTCGAAGTATAAAAAATTGCCGGCACTAGTTGCCTTCGTCATCGTATTTGCTGTCTGTGGGGCTATGGCTCAGGCACAACTGCCGCGAGTCGTGCTCCTGGGTGGCGGCTCTGGTTCCGCTAACGCAGCGCGCATCGAAGCGTTCCGTCAAGGTTTAAGTGAGCTTGGGTATACGGAACGGGAAAATATCCTCTTCGAACAACGATGGGCTGATGGAAAAATGGATCGCCTGGCTTCGTTTGCAAGTGAACTGGTGCGGCTCAAAGTCGATATCATTGTATCGGCGGGCCCCACGGTGACACGAGCACTGAGCCAAGTCACCTCGACGATTCCCATCGTTATGGGCTTTGATGATGATCCAGTGGGTTCAGGTTTTATCGCCAGCCTTTCTCGGCCCGGCCGAAACATCACCGGGTTGTCCACTCTTTCACCCGAGCTGAGCGGAAAGCAATTGGAGCTCCTTAAGGAGATTCTGCCTAAAATTTCTCGTGTGGCTGTCCTTGGAAGCACGGTTCATCCAGGCACCACTCAAACGTTGAAAGAGATGGAAGCCATCTCAGCAGCCTTTGGAGTGCAGATCCAGTATTTTGAACTAAAAGCCCCCAAGGATATCGATCCGGCATTTGGTGCGGCGCGCAAGGCGGGCGCTGATGCGATCGTCGTGCTAACGAGCGTTGTCACCAATACGAATAAAAAACCGATCGTCGAGCTTGCGGCGAGGAACCGGCTGCCGGCAATGTATTACACCGCTGAATGGCCTCAGAACGGAGGACTTCTGAGTTATGGCGCAAACTTTCCCGATTTATTCCGGCGGGCGGCGACATATGTCGATAAAATTTTGAAGGGCGCCAAGCCCGGCGATCTCCCGGTCGAGCAGGCGCGCAAGTTCGAGCTCATTGTGAATCTCAAGGCAGCAAAAGAAATCGGCCTGGTAATTTCCCCCAATGTGCTGGCCAGAGCAGATCGGGTAATCAAGTGACAGTGCTGAGTAACGAGTGCTGAGGACTGAGCGATGAGAACTGAGGGTGGACAACCAAGACCGAGAAAAAACTTGTCGAAAGCCTCAGCACTCATCGCTCAGCGCTCAGTCCTTTGTGCGGCGCTCGGCGCTCTGCTGTTTGCGCTTTGCCCCACTACTGAAGCGGAGCAGACGGGAAAAATTCCCCGCATCGGCTACATATCGGGAACTTATAATCCAAGTAACCCTGGTCCGTATGTCGAGGCGCTGCGCCGGGGCATGCGTGAGCTTGGTTATACGGAGGGGAAAAATTTTATTGTCGAGTATCGCGGTGCAGAGGGCAAGTTCGAAGCTATTCCAGCCATCGTAGCCGAACTCGTGCGGCTCAAGGTCGATGTCCTTGTCCTCCCGCTTTTCGGCGCGATCGACGTAGCCAAGAAAGCAACCACAACAATCCCTATCGTTATGATCACCCAAGTCGACCCGGTGGCGGCCGGCTTGGTCGCCAGCTTGGCTCGGCCTGGTGGCAACATCACCGGGCTCGCCACACTACAACGAGATCTCAGCGGCAAGCGGCTGGAGTTGCTTGCCGAGATCGTGCCTCGGCTATCCCGCGTCGGAATTCTTCGGAGCGCAAACGAGGCTATATCGACTATCGGTTTCGAAGAATACGAGAGCGCGGCTCGCGATTTGAATTTACAGATTCACTCTCTCAATGTCGGGGCTGATCCGAATTTGGAAGAAGCCTTCCAAGCCGCGCTGAAGGCACGAGTCGGAGGGCTCATTACGATCACGAGCAATCCGTTGTTTGACAACGCCAAACGCGTAACACAGCTCGCAATCAAGCACGCACTTCCGGCGATGTTTGAAGGAAGCAGTTGGGTGCACAACGGCGGCCTGATTTCATATTCCGCCAATGACATCGAGGTTTTCCACCGCGCTGCGACTTACGTCGACAAAATTCTCAAAGGCGCTAAACCCGCCGATCTGCCTATCGAGCAACCGACGAAGTTCGAGCTGGTCATCAACCTGAAAACCGCCAAGCAGATCGGCCTGACCATACCACAAAAAGTGTTGGTGCGGGCGGATCGAGTCATCAAATCATTTTAGATTTGCGATTGCGGATTTTTGATTGAGAGCAAGAGAATGAATAAAAGATCCCGGGCACAATGGCTGGAGTTTTTTTCCGAAAATCTAAAATCCAAAACCTGTGCTGAGCCACGTCGAAGTATCGAAAATCCAAAATGGTGGGGAATTTTCACTATCGCATTTGCATTCGCCTTCGGTGCGGTTGAGGCACGGGCGCAGCAGCCGGCTAAGATTCCGCGAGTCGGCTACCTCTCTGGTGCTTCCCTTTCTGACCTCGTGGGCCGTATCGAAGGATTCCGCCAGGGTCTGCGGGAGCTGGGCTATGTCGAAGGAAAAAACATCGTCATTGAATGGCGCGAGGCCAAAGGAAACTTTGATCGAGTCCGCGAGTTGGCTGATGAACTAGTGCGCCTCAAGATGGATGTCATCGTCTCGCCTGGGCCGGCCGTAACGCGTCGCCTCAAAGAAGCAACTTCGACAATTCCCATTGTTATGGCGCAGGATACCGACCCGATCGGCACCGGGTTCATTGAAAGTTTGGCAAAACCCGGCGGAAACATCACTGGATTGGCAGCTCTGGCTCCGGAAATGAGCGGCAAACAACTGGAGATCCTGAAAGAAATTATACCGAAACTTTCGCGCGTCGCTGTCGTCGGTAACTCAAGCGTCCCAGGGGACGCTCAAGCACTACGAGAGACAGTTCTCGCAGCCGGCTCCTACGAGATCTATCTGCGCTACCTGGATCTGCGCGATGCCAACGAGATTGATGCCGTTTTCCGAGCCGCTGCCAAGGGACGTGCGGATGCCGTCGTTATGCTCGGGAACCCCACTTTGAATGCCCATCGACAACAGATCGTGGACCAGGCGGTGAAGCAACGCCTGCCAACCGCCTACACCAGGCCGGAATACATCGAAGCGGGCGGGATGATTTATTACGGTACAAATTACAACGATCTATTCCGCCGTGCGGCAGGCTATGTCGATCGAATTTTGAAAGGCGTGAAGCCATCTGATCTGCCCGTCGAGCAACCCACCAAATTCGAGCTGATCGTCAATCTCAAAGCGGCCAAGCAGATCCGCCTCACCATCCCGAACAAAGTATTGGCGAAAGCAGATCGAGTGATTCGGTGAATATAGGCAAGAGGCTCGAGCCAACAGCCAACGGGCATACAAACGCGCACTGCTACAGATTTCAGAGTTCCACACCTGTTGCTCGTTGCATTTGCCGGGCTCCGAAAAAAGCGTTGCAGATTTGAAGGACGTTATCGTTGTTGCGTGTTTTGTAATTGCTCGGAGGGGTGGAGAGATGAAGTCCAGAATCCCCCCAAGTCTTTGTCTGCTTATCGGCTGCGCTTTTTCTGACAAGCAGCGCCCGCGAGGCGCAGCAGCCGGTGAAACTGCCTCGCACAGGATTTCTCGATCCAACGTCTATTGCCGTCTCGAAGGCGCGCATCGTGCTCGCGCGGGCCGACAAGGTCATCCAGTAAAAATCCTGAGTCATGAGTCTGAGTACTGAGGCATGAATCGCTCGACAAAGACCGGAAACTCAGCACCCATAGCTCAGCACTCGGTCGTTTTTTTGATGTTATGCGCTTTGCTCTTTGCGCTTTGCGTTTCTGCGAAGGCGCAGCAGCCGGAGAAGACCGCGCGAATAGGCTACTTGGGCGCTTTTACACCGTCCGCTGGCGCCTCGCTCCTCGAAGCATTCCGGCAGGGCCTCCGTGAGTTCGGCTACGTCGAGGGCCAAAACATCTTCATCGATTATCGCTGGGCGGAAGGAAAACCGGATCGGCTCCCGGTGGTTGCCGCCGAGCTAGTCAATCTCAGGGCAGAAGTTATCGTCACCCAAAGTAATGCAGCCGTAGCCGCTCTTCAGCATGCAACAAAGACGATACCGATCATCGTGGCGGGTATGGGCGATCCTGTTGAGAGCGGTTTCGTCGCTAGCCTTGCGCGGCCAGGCCACAACATTACGGGATTTTCAAATCAGGCCGAAGAGTTCGCGGGGAAATGGGTCGAATTGCTAACGGAGATAGTGCCGAAGATGTCGCGCGTCGCTGTCCTCGCGGTTTCTCGGACCGTGTCCCACGGTACTTATTGGAGAGAGATCCAAGCGACGGCGCAAACTTTGAAAGTGACTCCACAACGGCAGGAAATCATGAGCGCGGACGAAATCGACGACGCCTTCATGAAATTAAGTAAGGGCCGTCCACAAGGAATTATCGTGCTGCCGCACGCTATAACCATTGAACGTCGAATGCAGATCGCGCATCTCGCGACAAAAAACCGCATACCGGCAATATACCCGTTTGGCTTATTTGCGGAGGCTGGCGGTCTCATGTCCTACGGCACCAACCTCGCCGACTTGCATCGGCGTGCCGCTACCTACGTGAACAAGATTTTAAAAGGAGTAAGTCCAGCCGAGCTTCCCGTAGAGCAGCCAACGAAATTCGAGTTGCTGATCAACCTGAAAACCGCCAAGCAGATCGGCATAACGATTCCGCCGAATGTTCTTGCTAGAGCCGATCGAGTCATTCGATGAAGCTACTGAGTAATGAGGGCTGAGGACTGAGGTTCAGAATAAAGAAAAACTCGAGACTCATAACTCAGCGCTCCGCACTGGTCGGAACGCGCGATGAAAACTCTTATCTACCTTCTTTCGATCAGCACGATGATGGCTGTAGCTGCGGTGGCTCAGGCGCAGGCATTCTTCTCTCCGGCTCGCGTAATACCCGTAGAGCAGCCGGCAAAGTTTGAGTTCGTTATCAACTTAAAAACTGCCAAAGAGATCGGTTTCATCGTTCCGCCGAACATGCTCGCGCGAGCGGATCGAGTAATTCGGTGAGATTGAGGCTTCAGGCGTGACGAGAGGAGATAAAGCTAAGTTTTTACTGCCTCAGCGATCGGTCAAGCAATTCTTCGGCGCTCACCAATGGCTTTGTTTGACCGATG
>JBIOXP010000517.1:0-25122 GCA_044869705.1 Binatia bacterium
AGAATCTGGTTCCTGTGATTTAACGACGAGATCCTTCGGCTATCGCCTCAGGATGACACTAGGGCTACTTTAACCGGAGCGAGTCCTATTGAACGGTTTGAACTGTTTGAACCGATTAAACATGAGACACTCTACACCCACAACTCAGCCATTTATTCTGGAGGTAATCTCTGAAAATAGCCGATGTCCGTGCAACGTTGCATCGGATTCCGATCGATGTGCCGCTCTTAAAGGAAAAAATTCTCACATCGATCTTGTTTACCGCAATTGAAACCGACGACGGCATAGCCGGGTACGGGCTGACTCGCGGCTCACAGCGCTTCGGCCTGAAAGAGTTTATCAATCGCGAAGCGGGGCCGTTTTTGCGCGGCAAAAATCCGCTCGAGACCGAACGGATCTGGAATCAGCTTTACAAGCAGTTCAACCCGCGTGCTCAGACCGGCATGTGGAGCTCGGCCGTGAGCGCCATCGACATCGCTCTCTGGGATATAAAGGGAAAGCACTATCGCGAGCCGGTCTGGCGTCTTCTCGGCGGCGCGCAAAATCCGGTGCAAGCGTACGTCACTTTCGGGCTGAAACAGTACGAAAAGGATCAACTCGTCGAAGTGGCCAAGCAACTCGTCGGCGGCGGAGAGACGCGCCTCAAGATGGTGGTCGCGGTCGATCCGGAAAAACCAAAGCTGGACGCGGAGCGCGTACGCGCGGTGCGCGAGGCAGTTGGCGAGCAGGTCGAATTGATGATCGACGCGAATTATCTATTCTCATTCAACCGCGCCCTGGAGCTCTGTAACCTGGTCGAGCCCTACGGCATTACCTGGTTCGAAGAACCCGTCTATCAGAACGACGCTAAGCTGCTCGCCGATTTGCGCCGCCATACCGATATTCCGCTCGCCGCGGGCCAAAACGAAGGACACCGCTTTCGCCATCGCGAGCTGATCGCCAATCACGCCGTCGATATCGCGCAACCCAATGTCTGTTCGGTCGGCGGCTATACCGAAGCCGTTAAAGTGGCCGCGCTCGCGCAGGCTTTCAATTTGCCGATCGCCAACGGCGGCGGTTGGCCGCACCACAACATGCATCTGCAAGCCGCGATGGCGAACGGCTGGCGTGTCGAGTTTCATTTCGAGATGTGGGGAGTCGGTGACAAGATCTACCGCGAACCCGCCGCGCCGGACCACGGCTGGGTCACGTTGCCGGAAACCCCCGGATTAGGATTGGAACCGCGCTTCGATGTACTGAAAGAGTGCGAAGAAAAATGAGCAAGGCGACAGACCAGCCGCGGAGAGACATTAAAAACTTTTTTGCCGCGATTGACGCCTCAATTCGTCACCCGCGAATGTTTTAATCGGGGGTCCAGTCTGAATGCCGTTTGTGGTGAGCGCGTGCGAACCACTGCTAAAAGCACGCGGGAATGACGGAATGTTGAGCGTGATTTCAAGACGAACGAAACCGATCAGTTCTCCGGCGCGGTTGCGCACCGTGTCTAGAAGGCTTCGCAATTATAAACCGTACAGTTGGAGGAATTTATGACGAGCAACAAGCGCTACGTAATATTCGGCCTATTCTTTCTTTTGCTGCCACTGTCGCGATCACATGGCGCCGACAAAATCACCTTGAGCTCGACCAATCCGACTGCTTTCGAGATCGACCACGTGGTGGCCAAAGAAAAGGGATTTTTCGCTAAGGAGAACCTCGATGTCGAAGTCAATTACATGACCCCGGATCTGGTCGTCAAAGCGCTGATTGCCGGGACGGTGGACATCGCCCGCTCGGGGTCGCATTTCGGCTTGATCGCAGCCACGCGCGGCGCCGAAATCAAGATCATCGGCGGTTCCAACTATGGCTATCCCTATCAAGTGATCGGCAATCCGCAGTTCAAGTCGCTCAACGATCTCAAAGGGCAGAAAATCGCCGGCGCCTCTTTGGCGAGCATCACCACGACGATTTTCAAAGACGTGATGCAGCGGCGCGGTATTCCGCCGACGGCATATACGCTATTGTTCGTCGGCGGCAGTCCGGAGAGATTCCAAGCGGTCGCCTCGGGTCAGGTCGCGGCTTCGCTCGCGGAGGCACCGCCGTTCAATTTCAAATCCATCGAGGCCGGTCGCAAGGTGCTGCTCAATTACTCGGATGAGATCAAAAACCTTCAATACACCGCGTTTTTCGCCTCGACCAAATCACTGGCGCAAAACCGACAGCTGTTTACCCGCTTCATTCGCGCCATCGGCCAAGGCATGCGTTGGGTCAACGATCCGGCCAACGAGAAAGCGGCCATCGAGTTGATGGTTCAGCGCTTGAAAGTTGATCCCGCGATCGCCGCGCAGACTTATCAATTTATGATTCCCGAGAACAAGGCGTTCCGCGGCGAAGGAAGGGTCGACGGCGCAGGGCTCGCGGAAATGATTCGATTGCTGGCCGCCGACAATATGATTCCGGAGCCTAAGCCATGGGAGAGTTTTGTCGATCCGGCATTCATGCCGGCAGCGAAGTAAAAGCCAGAGATTTAATTAGAATTCGTCTGGATTCCCCGCTAAAAGCGTGGGGGAATGACGGAGATCCGTGACCACCGTGCTCCTTCAGCGGCTCCCCAGTAAATAGAAGGCCGCTTACGGCTTCCAGCCGCTCGCCTGCAGCTCGGCGTTGGCTTTCTTCACGAAACTCAGGTCGAAGACATCCGCGACCTTGATGTCGCGTTGCACCTTTGTGGTCCGCTTCATATCGTCGATCATGGATTGTAAAACCTTGTCGTCGCTGAAGCCTTCCTTCAGCACCAGCTTGCTTTGCGTATCATAGAT
This sequence comes from Binatia bacterium, assembly GCA_044869705.1. Taxonomy (GTDB): domain Bacteria; phylum Desulfobacterota; class Binatia; order UBA9968; family UBA9968; genus DP-20. The sequence continues at coordinate 2,796 of JBIOXP010000517.1, forward strand.
GGCGCTTACTAAGTCCCGGTCCTTCATGCGCAAACCGTCCGCCATGTACTTGATTGTCGCTTCCCGTTTCGTGACGTAAAAGGTCAGCCCCTTCAGCGCGCCGCGCACGAAGCGGAAAATCTTATCCGGATTCTGTTTGATTTTGTCCGCGGACGTCGCCAAACCGCCTTCGATCAGATTGGCGTACTCGCTGGCGGTGCCGAGCTTGCGATATCCTTCCTTCTGCGCCTTGAGGCTCATCGCAGTGTTGAACAAGGTCGCCTGAATCGATTTCGTCTGAAGCGCCGGGAAGCGGACCTCGTCGCCGCCCATAACCACGAGATTGACATCCTTGGTCGGGTCCAGGCCGTTTTTGCGCAGAATCTCGCGCGCCACCACCGCGAGCGATCCCTCCGGCGACATGATGCCGATGGTTTTACCGCGCAACTGCCCGATCGATTTGATATCGGGTTCGGAGATCAAATCCCAACCCGGCTTATCCTGAAAGACCGTCACTAGCCGGACAGGAACGCCTCGCACCGCCGCCGCCAGCGCGCTCCCGGCATTGGTGAAAAAATCAACCTCGCCCGCGAGCGTCGTGCGGATAGCGATCTCGCCGCGGATGCTCAGCAGCTCGACATTCACCCCTTCTTCCTTGAAGTAGCCCTCCTTTTGCGCGATCACGAGCGCAAATACCGACGTATTCATCGATGGGTAAGCCACGCGCAAATTGTCGATGGCGAACGCCCTTTCGGCCGCGAAGAGCAGAATCGCATAAGTCAACATCACCAGAGGTCTAATTTTCATGGCACTCTCCCTGTTGAGCTGAGTACATCCAAAGAGGGCGCAGCATGCTGCGCCTAGAGTTCCATAGCACGCCGCTTATTACTGACGCGTTGTAACTCCCGACCAAACTTCGGTCAAGACGTCAGTGCCGCGGATTGTTGGTTGACTTTGGATTAGGTCAAAATCTAATCTTCGCTAAGCCTCAGGATGACATGAACATCGACCAAACGTTTTTCTGTCGTTCTGAGGAGTACAGCCACGGAGAATATCTCAACTGAACCACTACGTTGTCGCGGCGATACGAAAGCCGTAATCCGAATAATGAAAATCCGGGGGCAGTGAGCTGCGTGCCGCACAGCGGCTGTACTGGATTCGATGGCGCCAAGAACCGCCGCGCGAAACGCGCCGCTGGCCGAAGGCCGGACCGCGCGGATTTCGATCCGGCGAATGGGAATAGTATTTATAATCGTACCAGTCGGCACACCACTCGTGCACATTCTCGCTCATGTCGTACAATCCAAAGCCGTTCGGCGGGTTCACGCCTACTTTAGCCGGACCGCCGCTCTCCGGGTCAGCGCCAACAAACGTTGCCGCTGGCGGTCCATCTCCCCAGGGATAGAGCGCGCCTTCGAGCCCGCCGCGTGCCGCACGTTCCCACTCCGCTTCCGTGGGCAAGCGAAACGATGCGTGACTTTGTTCGCTCAACCAGGCGCAATAGGCCACGGCATCATCCCAACTCACCCCGACGACCGGCTGCTCTGGATCAGAAAAGATCGGGTTCGAAAAAAACGGCGAAGGCTGGTTCCGAGTTGCCTCGATATATTTTGTATACTCATGATTCGTGACCGGAAACCGGGCGATGCCGAAACTATCCACCCAGACGCGGCGGCAAGGACGTTCGTTCTCCTGGCCTTGCATAGAACCCATAAGAAACCAGCCGCCGGGAATGGTTACGATATCGGGAGCGATCACTTGAGTGAATCTAAAACTGGGGGGAAATTTGTCAACGAGTACGGCGCTTCCGTCAGCACAGAGCCACCACCAGCATTGCACCCGATCAGACAATTGCCGTATAAGCAGGTCTCACAGGAAATCGGAGGACAGAATGAATTTTCGGCCATTGTACCTAGCGCGTAGACTTTTCGGACCAGGAGCTGCAAGAGCTCTTTTTTTTCTCGGATTGTTAGCTTGCCAGGTGCATGCGCAGCCAGCGCCTTTTTACAAAGATAAAACCATTCGCATTATCGTCGGTTTCACTTCCGGCGGCCTTTACGATCAGTATGCGCGCATTCTCTCCCGCCAAATGGGCAAACACATACCCGGTAATCCCAACATCATCGTGCAGAACATGCCCGGCGCGGGCTCTCTGAGCGCGACCAACTACGTATACGGTGTCGCGAAGCCCGATGGCTTGACTCTCGGCATGCCCGGAAGCGGGATATACCTCGATCAACTTTTAGGTCGTAAGGAAGCGACCTTCGATGTCGCGAAATTTTCCTGGATCGGCAGCGTCGATCAACGCGACCTGTTGCTTTACATGCGAGCCGAAGCGCCGTGGAAGTCTATTGAAGACGTGCTCAATTCGAAGGAAGCGCCGAAATGCGGCTCGACCGGCACCTCCGATTTGACGACCATCGTCAACAACGTGCTTGAAGAGACGCTGGGTGCAAAATTTCAAGAGGTGCGCGGCTATCCCGGCGGCGTTGAAATCGATTTGGCGCTCGAAAAGGGTGAGATTCACTGTCGCGGCACGGGTATTACAACGCATTTTGCCCGGGAACCCTACTTCACCTGGCACAAGAACGGATTCGACCGGCACCTGGTTCAAACCGGCAACAAAAAAGATCCACGTCTGCCGGACGCGCCGACCTTGCTCAAGCTCATGGACAAAAGAAAAACGCCGGCACTCAGCCGCAATGTGGCCAAAGTGATGCTGGTTTCGGCAACTCTCGGGAGGCCCCTGATCGCGACCCCGGGAATTCCAGGAGATCGCATCAAGATTCTAAGGGATGCCTATTTGAAAGCGTTCAAGGAACCCGAAGTTGTCGAGGAAGCGAAAAAAACCAAGCTCGATCTGGCGACGCTGTCCGGCGAGGAAGTGGAAAACCAGATCCGCGAAGTGATGAATCAGCCGAAAGAGGTTATCGAACGCGTCAAGAAATTATCGGAATAAGCCGTAAGGGCGCAGCACGCTGCGCCCAATTTCTGTGAAACCTTTCGTTCGCTATACCGCGCTCGTTGTCGGCATTCTATTTCTCTGCGGCGCCGGCTTCGCTTGGTTCGATGTTCTCAGCCACGAGAACGTCTTCAATAACCCGGAGCTGAAAATCGCCGCCGGCTGGTTGATGACGGGATTAATGCTACTCGGGCTCAGTATCCGCGGATGGCGCGGGCGCAAGCGTAATCCGAGTCCGTCTTCGGAATCGCTGCGACCTCGTGGATAACAACACGCTCTTTCCGCCGCCCGAGCGGGGCATTGAAAATAATCGGGGCGAGCAAAGCTACTTCCCGCTCTCCAGCTCTTTCACCACTGCCCGGGCAAACGAGAAATCACGGATTTCGTCGAGCGGCCGCTTTCTATCGGCAAGCCTTTCCATTTGAAATTCGATTTCGCTGTCGGTCATTTGACCGTCGCGCGCGAGAGCCTTCAGTTCGATGTCATACGATCGGGCGGCGATTTCCGCTGTCTGAGGAACGAACTTGGTCATGATGCGTATCGTTTCTTCTCGGTTCTCATCGATAAAGCGATTGGCTCGCAGTGCGGCTCTGACCGTTCGGCGGAGAATCTGCGGATTTTCTTTGATGAGTTTGTCGGACGCGAATAAACCCGATGACGGCACGCCGATCTCTGGCGGGCCGGAGATGGCCTTCAGTCCCATCTGCTGCAGCGTCAAATCGTACGGCGGCGGCACCGACACTGCCTGCACGGCACCGGTGATCACGGCTTGAAATCTCAGCGACGGATCGCCGACGGCAATCGCCTGAACGAGATTCGGATCGACGCCTTTCATGCGCAGGAGCTCCCGCCCGATAATGTGATCGCCGCCGTTCACCGCCGTGACTCCAAGCTTTTTTCCTTTCAGATCCTGAATGTCTTTGATGACCTCCGGGCGGACCATCAAATAGTAAACGCCCTTTTTGAGAAGAACGAGCACGGTTTTCATCGGCAATCCCTGCACAATGCCTCGAAACGTACTGACAAAAGAGGTGGTGAAAGTGACGTCACCGTTCAGCACCGCCATGGCGCCGAGCCGCGGATTGATCTGAATGAACTCGACCTCCAATCCCTCCTCTTTGAAAAATCCCTTGGCTTGCGCCACGTAGTACGAGGTGTTCGTGTTGCTTCGGCTCGACAAGGAAATGCGAATTTTTTGGCTTTGCGCATTGCCGACCCGATGATTGCACACGATCAGGAGAATCATCACCGCCCATAACTCAACAGCCTTGTGCGATCGCATCCAGTCCATAGTCTTCTCCTCGACCCGGCTCAAAATAGTCAGCGCAGCCGCAACCGTCAAGAACCATCCTGCGCGTAAGACTTTGACATCGCCCGAGTAGACAAACGACCATCGTCATATTTAATCGAAGGTACATTTGATCGCAGTTGATTTTGAATCCCTGGATCCCGCTTAAGCATGCGGCAATGACGAACTGTGATAATGACCGCTTCACGAGCAGTGGTTTTGGCTGACCTGGAAATGTCTGAAACGGTTCCTTCATCTATTTACAAGCGTGTTGCCTTTGATAAGGTGCGCCGCATGAAACCCACAATCGTCATTTTCGTGCTTTTCTCGATGGCGTCTGCCGCGCTCGCGAATCCGTATCTGCCGAAACCCGGTGAGAAACTGCTCTCGATGCGGATTTCCACCTGTGCTGTCTCCGGCGGTTTCGTGCACCTTTACACCGCATTGGATTATGGGCTGTTCGACAAGTACGCCATCAAGCTCGAGAACATTTTCATCCGTGGCAGCGCGCAGAATCTGACCGCGCTCGCAACGGATGAAGTGCAGTTCACCTACTGCGCTTCTGACGCGCTCATTCCTGGCTTGGCGGCTGGCCTTGAGGCGAAAATCGTCGCATCTCCGCTGGTCAAGCTCCCCTACGTCTTGGTGACCCGCAAAGAGATCAAACGGCCTGAAGATCTTAAAGGAAAGACATTGGGGATCGCACGCGCCGGTGATCTGAGCGATCGGCTTTCACGCGCGGTGGTGAGAAAGTTCGGCTTGGCTCCCGAAGCCGTAACCATCAGGCCGATTGGCGGCAGTCAAGGCGAGCGTTATCAAGCGATGGCGGCCGGCATCGTTCACGGCGTCATCATCACGCCGCCTCTCGACGTTCGCGCCAAAAACGAAGGCTACAATATCCTGTACCGTCTGATCGATCTGAACATACCTTTCATCTACAGCTCGCTTCATACCAGTAATAAAATGCTCCGTGAGCGTCCCGATATCGTCCAGCGCATGGTCGCCGCTTTCGCCGAAATCATCTACTTCGTGGAAAAAAATCCCGACAAGGCCAAGGCGTCGATCAGCAAAGCCATGCGCACCAAGGACCCCGAAGCGCTGCAGTCCGCCTACGACACTTACGCCAGAGACATCCTCGACCGCACCATGGTGGTACCCGCCAAAGCGGTTGCTGAAAGCGTCGAGCTCGCTCGGCAGGAAGGCGCTCCGGTCCGGAAAAAACCGGAAGAAATCTACGACAACACGTTCGTCAATAACCTGGAAAAAAGCGGGTTCTTAAAAGAGATCTGGGGCAACGAACCCTACAAGCGATAAGGTGTCATTCGGCGCGCAGAACTCGATTCGTCCCTGACGTGCCGCGTCGTCCTTGACACGGGTAGGTTCGCCATATATATCGTGCTACGATTGTGTCGAAGCACGATATGGCAAGCCGAGCTAAAATCCCCGATTTTCAAGCGATGGCGGAATTGCGCTACCAGATTCGGCGCTTTCTGCGCTTCAGCGAAACCGCCGCACGGAACGCAGGCATCGAGCCGCAGCAGCATCAGCTGCTGCTCGCGATCCGCGGTTTACCTCGTCATTTGAAGCCGACGATCGGCGTTTTGGCCGAGCGCATGCAGCTCCAACACCACAGCACTGTGGAGTTGATCGATCGTCTGGTCGATCGCGGGTTTGTTTGCCGCTTGAGGGCAACCGATGATCGGCGCCAAGTCCTGGTCAAGCTGACCAGCGAGGGCGAGGACTTTCTCAAATCACTTTCCCTGCACCATCTCGAAGAGTATCGCTCTGTCGGACCAAAGTTCTTGAGAATTTTGCAGAACCTGATGGAAAGCGCCGGCCTTGCCGCAAGCGAAAACGATTCACAGCATAACTACCGGTTTCCAACCAGAACAAGAAAGGAGCCGAAACATGGCTGATCACACCGGTTCTACGCAGGAGCTACTTCTGGATATCAGGGTTGCCGAAGCCTCCCGCCTCTACAAATTCTACCTCAATCAGGAAAAAAAGATTCTCGGGAGCGCCGCGGTCATTATCTTCCTGATTGTCTGGGAGTTGGTCGGAAATGTCTTTCAGTTGATCAATCCGATGTTCATGAGCGCACCTTCGCTGATCGGCAAGGCAGCTGTTCAGCTTTTTGGATCGGGTGAAATCTTCAACGATCTTTACGTGAGCGGGATCGAACTTTTCTGGGGCTACGCCTTATCCGCCATTGTCGCGGTCCCTTTTGGCATCGCGATCGGCTGGTACAAGAAGTTCGCTTACATATTCGATCCGTTCGTGAACGCGATGAACGCGACCCCTCGCGTGGCGCTTCTCCCTCTGGTCATCATCTGGTTGGGAATCGGAATACTTTCGAAGATCGGCATTATCTTTCTCGGCGCCGTCTTCCCGATATTGATCAACACCCGCGACGGGGTCAAGACCACGCCCGCCAATTTGCTTACCGCCGCGAGGAGCTTCGGCGCTTCGGAGTGGATGCTGTTTAGAAGCGTCGTTCTCCCTTCGACCATTCCATTCATACTCAGCGGTCTCAGACTCGGGCTTGGCCGGGCGATCGTTGGCGTTATGGTAGGAGAGCTTTATGCCGCCACGGCAGGTATCGGGTTTATGATCACGGTTGCCGGCGCCACTTTTCAAACCGACAAGGTCTTTGTCGGCGTCCTCATATTCGCGCTGACCGGCATGTTAGGCATGGAACTACTGACCCGGGTGGAAAAGCGGTTTGATACGTGGCGGCCGAAAGTCGGCGGAGAATAGGATTTAAACCCGCCGTAAGCCAATGACTTTCAAAGGGTCTACCCGCTTGGGTGGGCCCTTTGCATTTTTCCACCCGCATCTGTCACCCACTCTCGGAATCAACCTCCAGAACTTGAGACTCTTGCTCTTTTCGATTCTTCAACTTAGATTTGGCCCAACAGAAAGGAATCTCCACCATGCGTTCGTTGAGCAAATCCTACTACGTTTACGTTTCGACGATTTTGCTCCTGCTCGCGACGACCGGCTGCGGTTATAACCAGCTTCAGGGTCTGGATGAAGAAGTCAAAGGCGCGTGGGCCGAAGTCCAGAATCAGTATCAGCGACGGGCCGATCTTGTGCCCAATCTGGTCGCCAGCGTCAAAGGCGCGGCAAAATTCGAACAAGATACTCTGCAGCAGGTCATTCAAGCCCGTGCCGCCGCAACCTCGGTGAAAGTCGATACGAGCGTGCTGGACAATCCGGAAGCGTTCAAAAAATTCGAACAAGCTCAGAACCAGTTATCGGGCGCGCTTTCACGCTTGCTCGTGGTGGTGGAAAAATATCCTGACCTCAAAGCCAATCAAAACTTTCAAAGTCTTCAGGCTCAGCTCGAAGGTACCGAAAATCGCATCGCGGTTGCGCGCAAGCGCTACATCGAGCGGGTTGCGGAATATAATAAAGCGGTGCGCTATTTTCCGACCAATCTCACGGCCAAGTGGCTGTTGGGGCTTGACGTCCGACCGACGTTTGCTGCCGAAGAATCGTCGCAAAAGCCGCCCGAGGTAAAGTTCTAACCCGTTGGAAGATACTTGATCGATTTGTTTTTGCACGATGCTCGTGCGACGCGGCGTGTGATCAGAGCCGACGCTTGGCGCGCCGGTTTACTTGCTTTCCTGCTTTTACTAATCGCCTCATCGCTGGCGCGCGCTCTTGAAGTGCCGCCGCTACGCGGCCGGGTCAACGATTACGCCGGCGTTATGAGCCAGGATCAGGTGCGCACGTTGGAATTGCAGCTCGCGCAGTTCGAACAAGAAACTGGTCATCAGATCGCTATTCTCACCGTTCCGACGCTCGAAGGCGAAGATATCGAAGGCTTCAGCATTCGTGTCGCGGAAAGTTGGAAAATCGGCAAGAAAGGTTTCGATAACGGCGTGATCCTTTTAGTATCCGTGAAAGACCGCAAGCTTCGGCTCGAAGTCGGATACGGTCTCGAAGGCGTTTTGCCCGATGCCATCGCGAAGCGGATTACCAGCGATTACATCGTGCCGCGCTTTCGTGCGCAGGACTACGCGGGTGGAATCATCGCCGGAGTCGATGCCGTTCAGAGAGTCATCAAGCAAGAGCCGTTACCCGAATCCGCGCGCAAGCCCAATCAAGCTCCACAATCCGATTTCAATACTTTATCTATGGTTGTCATCACACTTGTCATTTTTGCCTTGATGGCATTCAGCTCCGCAGGCAGACGCCGTAATCAAATGTGGTCCGGCCGAGGCCGGCGTTACCCACCAATTTTTTGGGGCGGGGGCGGGTTCGGCGGCGGTGGCTTTGGCGGGGGAGGCTTTGGTGGCGGTGGCGGCGGTTTCAGTGGTGGCGGTGGCAGCTTTGGCGGCGGCGGCGCTTCCGATAGCTGGTAAACATGCGCGCCGATAAATTCTTCAATGAGCAAGAAAAGGAACGCATCCACCAGGCGATTGTCGCCGCCGAAGCGAAAACCGCCGGTGAGATCGTGCCGATGATCGTCACATCCTCTGCCCGTTACACCGAAGTTGAGCTCTTCGGTTTGATTGGCGGACTTTTCATTGGAATGATTGCCGAATGGCTATGGAGCGATCCGTGGGGATCACCGTTTGTGAACCTCTGGCCCGTCATTGGCGCATGCGCCGGTTTTCTATTGGGACAAGTACCCGCCTTCAAGCGGCTCGTCACATCGAACGGCCGAATTGACGCGGCGGTGCACACTTTGGGGCTTGCCGCGTTTACACAGCACGGCCTTCATTACACAAGGAATCATACGGGCATATTGATTCTCGTTTCGCTTCTCGAGCATAGGGTGGAAGTCCTCGCCGACCGCGGCATCAACGCTAAAGTCGGACCCGCGACCTGGCAGGAGATCTCGAAAATAGTCGCCGAGGGACTGAGAACCAATCGAGCGTGCGAAGCTATCTGCAAAGCGATTGATCGTTGCGGCGAAATCCTGGCAGCTCATTTTCCCCGGCAACCCGATGACCAAAACGAACTGCCGGATCGCCTGGTCACCGGCTAGTCTCGAAAGTTAAATCCTTCGAATAGACATTGTCAGCCGGTAAAACCGCCATCCAATTATATCCAAAACTCCTGGATTCCGGATCGCGCTAGCCCGGACTAGTCCGGGGTTGCCCGTAATGACGAGGTGTTGTTGCGTACGTCTAGGGACTAGCAGTGGTTTTCAGATTTCGCTATGTTTCGGTCGATGAAAAATCCGAGAGGACTGATGATGTTCACTCGATCATTGACTTTTCTGCTGTTCATCTTTTTACTCGCAATTCTGGCGCGATCCGCTGGGGCTCAAGACCGGATTAATTTCGCTTACATTTCCCCCAACGCCGGATCGTCTTCAGTGCTGTGGATCGCGAAAGACGCGGGGATTTTTAAAAAGCATAATCTCGACGTCAACGTGATCTACATCGAAGGCACGCCCAAGGCTCTGATGTCGCTCTTCGCCGGGGAACTTCAAGTCGTCGCGGGTACCGGACCCGCGGTGGCGAGCGCCAGGGTGCGGGGCGCCGACGCTTCAATGATTATGGGTTTTGAAGTCTACTTGCCCTATTACCTGATCGCGACGCCTGCGATCAAAAGCATCGAAGATTTAAAGGGCAAAGTCGGCGCGAACCATTCAGCCGCCACTTCGGCCGATTTTGCCATGCGCTTGGGTCTCAGGAATATCGGTCTCGATCCGGAACGTGACGTTAATCTTCGCGTCGTCGGCGCCACCAATTTGCGCATGATTATGATGCAGCAGGGTCAGGCGCAGTTCACGGTAATTAGCACCACGGAGCGTGAAGAGGCGGAAAAGTTAGGCTTCAAGGTTTTGGTCGATCTCGCGAGCAAAAAAATTCCCTATCCACACAGTGGCGTTATTACCAGCCAAAAAATACTCAAAGAAAAGCACGATGCCATACTGCGCTTCGGCCGCGCATCCGTCGAAGCGATTCACTACTTCAAAAACAACAAACCCCAGACGCTCGCGATCCTGAAGAAATACGCGAAGAGCGATCTCAGCACCCTCGATTCGGCCTATGCTTATCTCAAGAACGCTATTCCCGATATGCCTTATCCGACATTGCAAGGCATGAAAACTATTCTCGCCGAGATGGGCCGAACGCGGCCCGAAGTTCTGAAGTACGATGCCGCGACAATGGTCGATCCGAGCATCGTCAAGGCAATCGACGATGAAGGATTTTTAAAGAAGCTGAGATAAACCGTAGAGGGGTCGGCATGCCCGGTGTGTCGCAGTTGTCATCCCGAGGCAAAGCCGAAGGATCGCGCGTTGGCAAGTATCAGCGATCCGAGATTCTTCGCCTCCGGCTCAGAATGACATCCGTGTGGGCTCGCGTTGCGACAGTCTTATCTCACCATCCCTACTTCCGCACCAACCGCACGTCCACCGCGACAGCGCCCTGGCCCTGTTCCCGCACCATGATCGGGTTGATTTCCATGTCCGACAAATGACCACGATGGGCGGCGAAGATCTCTGATAAACCGACCAGCGCTTTTACCAGAGCGTTCACATCGCGAGGTTTCTGGCCACGCACCCCTTCGAGAACTTTATAGCCGCGTAGCTCTCTCAGCATTTCACGCGCTTCGCGCTCGTCAACCGGCAGGAGCCGGATGGATACGTCTTTCAGCACTTCGACGAAAATGCCGCCGAGACCGACGATCAGAAACGGTCCGTACTGAGGATCCGTGCGCGCACCGATCAGCACTTCCGTGCCCCGCACCATCTCCTGGATCAGCAAGTGACCTCTGCCGAGCGTTTTCGTGAGAAGCTTCTGTCCTTCGGCCTGCGCTTCTTCCGCGTTTTTAATGCCGAGCACCACCGCGCCCGATTCGGTCTTGTGCACGACTTCGGCGGCGATTAGCTTAATTGCCACCGGAAAACCGATCTCCCTCGCCTTGGCTGCCGCATCCGCCGCCGTTCCGGCCATTGCCTGTTTCGGAAGTCCAATCCCATGCCGTTCGAGGAGGCGGTTGAGGTTCTCGCCCTCGAGATCGGCAGCGCTGCCCGTTGCCGCGGCGAGCTCCGGCACGCCGAGCTCTCTGCATACGCCGTATAATCCTAACCCGGCGAGCGCGCGCAGCGTCGGCTTGATCGCCTGCAGGAAAGCCATCCCGGCCTCTTCTTGGAACGCCCGGCTTTCGTCCGTGCAACTATACGTCGATCGAGCAAATGCGAGCACCGGCTTGTCCGTCGCTTCCGTCACACTCTTGAACAACGCCGCGCTTCTTTGCTGGCCGCGCGGCAACTCGCCGTGAATCGCGAGCAAATCCACGCCGGGATCTTCGGCATAGAGCTTGACGATGTTGATAAAGCCGGCCTCGTCGCCGAATCCGGCGACCCCGCACTCGAGCGGATTTTCCACCGCGAGCTCCGGTGGAATGAGTGGCCGCACCGCTTGTTTGGTCTTGTCACTGAGCTCGGCCAGGTTGGTTTTCAGCTCGTCGCAATGATCGCAGATCAGCCCTTTCATGCCGCCCGAGTTCACCACGATCGCGGCGCGGCTGCCCTTGGGGAATCTTCCAGGCATGAACGCAAGCGTCATCTCGGTCAGATCCTCGAGGCTCGGGCAACGGATCAACCCGAGTCGGTGGCAAACCGCATCGAACACTTCGTCGGCGCCGGCCAGCGCGCCGGTGTGAGAGATCGCTTGCCGTTTGCCCATCTCCGAACGGCCGAGCTTCACCACGAGAATCGGCTTGCCTTGGCGGAGCGCTCGTTCCGAGACCGCCCTAAAGTCTTCGGGCCGGCGAATCCCTTCCACCATCAAGGTAATGACTTTGGTGTCGGGATCGTCCACCAGGAAAGATAGATAATCGACGAGATCGAGGTTGACTTCGTTACCGCTTGACACGGCGTAGCTGAATCCGATGCCGCGCTCGGTGGCGCCTTTGATCCAATTGCCCAGGGATCCGCCGCTTTGAAATATCAATCCCACCGGTCCGCGCTTCAGCAACGGCGTCACGGTTGGAAAAGTCCAGAGCCCTTCGTTGACAGAATAACAGCCCATGCAATTCGGACCACAAACTACCATGCCCGTGCGCTCGCAGAGATCTTTCATGCTTTGCGCCCGCTGTTTGCCTTGCGGATCATCGCCTTCGCCGAATCCAGCCGTGTAAATAGTCGCCGACTTGGTGCCAAGCCTCCCGGCTTCCTCCAGCACGCCAAGAACGGCGCGCGTCGGAATCAGTACGAGCAATTCTTCCGGGACCTCGGGAAGCGCGGCCAGATTCGGATAACATCTGTCGCCGTAAAGCTCGGTGTAATTGGGGTTGATCAAATAAACTCCGCCGGCAAATTTCGCGCTTTTTAGGTTGCGATGGATTCCCTGTGGCCAGGCGCCTTTTTGCGATGCGCCGACGATTGCTACGGATTTTGCGCGCAGAAGATTTTCCACCGGCTTGGCCGTGAATGTAGCCATACAGTTCCTTTGATGATGAGAATGTTTTTCCTATGTCACAGACAATTCCGCCAGGGAACAGCTGCAGCCGTCAGCTTTCACATGAAGCTCGTGGGCGCTATGCCATTCGATGTCCTGCTGACCGCTGACAGCTGAACGCCCTTATTTACCGAAATACATGCCAGCGCTGGCTCGGCACTTCCACCGCTGCGCTGGAGCCGATGGCGAGTTCGCAATCCCCGGCAAGCTTTGCGATCAAGCTGATCCCCTTCACTTCGACTTCCAGTAGCGCGGCGTCACCAAGATAGTTCTTGCTGGTGATTTTTCCGACATTGCTATGCACATCAGCTACCGGCAGCGCGGTCACCTTGACGTGCTCGGGTCGCACCGCCAAGGTCACGGCCGAGCCGGCGCTGAGGCCATTCGGAATTGGCGCCCGAATTGGACCTAACGGTGACTCGATCTCACCGCTCCGACCGACTTCAGCTTCGATAAAATTCATCTCGCCGACGAACTGCGCGACGAACTTGTCCGCCGGTTTGGAGTAAACCTCCTGCGGCGGCGCCATCTGGATGATTTCGCCGTCATGCATCACACAAACCTTGTCCCCAAGCGTCAAGGCTTCCGCCTGATCGTGGGTGACGTAAAGCGTCGTCACGCCGGCAGCCCGGGTGATCTTTCTGAGCTCGACCCGCATCTGCTCCCGCAGACGGGCATCAAGGTTGCTGAGGGGCTCATCCATCAACAAAATCTTCGGTTCCGTGACCATCGCCCGCGCCATCGCTACCCGCTGCTGTTGACCGCCGCTCAAGTCAGTCGCGGGTCGGTCTTCAAGCCCGTCGAGCTGTACGAGTTTCAGTGCGGCTTGCACCTTCTTGGCGATCTGTTCTTTGGGAATCTTTCTTCTTCCTTTGATCAGCGGAAACGAGACGTTCTGGAACACGTTCATGTGCGGCCAGATCGCGTACGACTGAAAAACCATGCCGATGTCGCGCTTCTCCGTCGGAATGTAAATCCCTTTGCCCGGCGAGCTGACGATCGAGCCGGCGATCTCCAGCTCCCCGGCATCGGGTCTTTCGAGACCTGCAACGCTGCGCAGCGTCGTCGTTTTGCCGCAGCCACTGGGGCCGAGCAGGACGCAAAATTCCTTCTCGGCGACTTCGAGATCGATGCCGCGCAATGCTTCGACCCGGCCGCGCCGGCTATCGAACCATTTTCTGAGTCCACGAATGCGAATCACGAAAAGGAACCCGTTGGAGTGATGGAATACTGGAATAGTGGAGTGGTGGGGATCTCGTCTCCCCAACAACCCAACACTCCATCACTCCAATACCCCATTCTCGCTAATGCCCCATCTCGACTTCGCCAATGCGCGAAAAAATGAATTTCAAACTGCCCACCACCACGACCGCGAAAAGTACCAGCAGGACGCCGAGAGCTGAGACTTGCGGGACCCAGCCGTTGCCCCAAAACTGCCAGACGATGGTCGAGATCACGAGATTTTTTCGCGTGCCGAGCGCTAACGCCATCGTGACTTCCCGGTAGGAAAGCATGCTGATCCAGATCCAGCTGTTGAATATCCCGGCGGCAATGAGCGGCAGGACGATGCGGCCGAGCACGCGCGGCGTCGACGCGCCCGCCACCTTTCCCGCTTCTTCGAGCTCCCGGTGCACTTGAATCATCACTCCGTTGGTCGTGCGCGTGCCGTAGGCGATCCACGAAATCGTGTGCGCGATCGCAATGATGATGATCGTGCCGTAAACCGGAAAAAAGTCTCGATAGGCGAGGCCCAGATAAGCGAGACCGACACCGAGCAAAATGCTCGGAATGGCGTGCGGCAGAAATGCGATGGTGTCCAGCGAGCCGCGAAAGTTGACTTGCGTCCTCACGACGATCCACGAGACCAGAACACTCAACAACATCGTTGCCGTCGGGACGGCCACCATAAGAATCGCCGTATTGATAAACGGCATGGCATCGACGAAGTCGAAGATGGTCGCGTAATTTTCCAACGAGATTTGTGACAGCGCCGCGGCAGACGGCAACTGCAAGTGCGGCAAGAGCGAAGCCCATACGAGAACTAAGAACGGGATGAAAACTTCCATCGATAAATAGAGCAGAGCAAATGCCAATGCAGCCCATTTCCAGTTGCCGAGAGCGATCTGCCGCGGTCGGTAACCGCGTCCGGTGATCACGGTATATTTTTTACCGTGCTGCACCAGGCGCACGTAAAAATAAGCGAGAATGAGGCCGGCGAGCAGCATCACGGCGCCGTAAGCGCCGGCAATGCCGTAATTGGGCAGACCCGTCGGCGGATTGGTGGCGGTGAATATCGAAGCGCTGAGCACGAGGATGCGCGCCGGAAAACCGATGATTGCCGGCACTTCGAAAACCGCGAGCGCCGACATAAACATGTAGACCATCACACCGGCGATCGCCGGCCAGGTGATCGGCACATTGATGCGAAGAAAAGTCTGCAGTTTGCTGATGCCCGACGTGTATGCGGCTTCTTCGAGAGCCGGGTCCATGGTTCGATAGGCGGCAGAGAGCATGAAGAACGCCGCCGGCACGAACGAAACTCCCTGGACGAACGCCATTCCCGGGATGTTGTAGAGGCTGATGATCGGCTGATCGAGACCAAATATCTGCATCGCCCATTGGTTGACCAGACCGATGCGCGGACTCAGCAGTAATATCCAGGCGATGGTGCGCAGGAAGACCGGGATCAAAATTCCCACCGTCATCAAAACATAGATTGTGTTCTTGAACGGAATGTCGGTGCGATTGAGTAGCCAAACCAGCGGCACCGTGAAAGCCAAAGCAACAATGACGGTGCCGAAAGCGAAGAGCAGCGTGTTCCAAAGAATTTTGTAAGTGCTCGGTGTGCTGTAGACCAGAATAAAATTTGTGAGCGTCAGCGGTCCGCCTTCACCGGGGAATCCGGTGCGGAGGCTCATCAGCACCACCATGAGTAGCGGTATGCCGACCAGGACAACGAGCAACCCCAAGATTCCGCCGGCGAAGATCCCAACTCCGCTCGCCGGTGCGCGTGGCGCATATCCAATGGCGCCAACTTCCGCTTCAGCTTTCATTTGACTGTGTCGTCATTCGAGCCTTATGACCGCATCACCACGAAATAACGGGTAAGTCGTGATGCCATCGAAGACCGCGAATTTTCCAAGCTTGTCGCGCATCAATACGGTCAACTACACTCCCGCCGAACGGAAGTCCTCCTTTATCTGTCATTTCGACTCAAGGAAGAAATCTTTCTGCCTTTTTCCTTAGGTTCCAGCGAGCGTCGGAAGAAGAAGGCTTTCTCGCCGCGCTCGAAATGACAACTTCGCGATTGTAGACTGCGCACCGTCATCTTTAGGTCCGGAATGAGCGGAGCGAAATCCGCTGCGAATCCCCTATCCCAAACCTCGTGCTCTTTGTGTCCTGTGGTGAACAAATTCGCTTCTATAATCCCGTAAACCCGAAAATCTTGCCGTACTCGCGCGCGAGGCGGTCGACAATCTCGGCCTGGTCTTGCGTCATGTAGACGACCTGCTTGTTCTGCACGTACTTATACGCCGCGGTTCCTGGAATAAACGCCGAGCTTTGACCGGCGTATTTCTCCCAGATTTTTTGCGCCTCGGGCGTGGTCAGATAGGCCGCCATGAGATGAGCGACTTTCGGATGAGCGGCGTTTTTCGGAACACCGGCATGGTACGCGGGCGCAATCAGCGGACTCACGGCTTCGGCAAAGACCACCGGCGCGTTTTTATTCTTTTCCGATTTGATTTCGCTGTCGCTTAACGACACTGCGACGGCGATTTCGCCGAGCAACAAGCGATTGTAGATCTCACCGAGGCGGCCGAGAATCAATTCCTGCTTCGTAAGCGCCTTGACGAAGTTGGTGGTTTTTTCCTCGCCCCAGGGCCCCGCCGCAAGCCGCGCCATATGATGCGTTGCGCTGGAGACGCCGATCTTGCCCTTCCACTTCGGGTTCAATAAGTCGTCCCAGCTCTTTGGCACATCCTTGGCCTGTACCAGCTGTTTGTTGTAAGCCGGCAGAACAAATTGGTTGGCGAAGCTCACCGAGCCGTTATCGTATTGCACGGCCTTCGGATCGACGCCGATGCTCTTGTAATCGAACGGCTGGTGCATTTTTTTGACCCAGAGCGTCGCATGATGCGCGTCGGTGACGACCATTAGATCCCATTCCGGCGGGACGCCGCTCGCTCCCAGGCCGACGACCTTGCCGATGTCGCGGGTCATGTTACCCGACGGACTGTACTGCAGCTTAATGTTGAGGCCGTATTTTTTATTGAAGGCCGCGGCGATCGCTTGCGCTCCTTGCGGCGTGAGCGTCGAGGGGGCATAGAATTCGATCGTGCCTTCCTGCTTGGCAGCTTTGATCAGATCATCGACCGGTGCGGCAATTGCCGCTGCGCAGAAAACCGAGAGGATTCCAAGCGCTACGGCAGGGACAAAAACTTTTTTCATGATTCCTCCTTAACGACTGTGCCTTGATGTCATCCTGAGGTCATAGCCGAAGGATCTGTTATCGTAAGCGGCACGAAACTAGATTCTTCGCTCACGCTCAGAATGACATTCGCCTGATCTTCTGCCTCTGACACTCAACATTGGCAACCCGCCAGTTCATTAAAATCATCCTGATCAGATCTTCGGTCCGGTATACTCCAGTATGTACAACCCGCCCTTGATACGATCGCTCACGTAAATCAGGCCGTCAGTGTCGAGATAAAGATCGTTGAACATTGGCGCTTTCTGACCTTCCGGCGCGGGCGGGACAAAAAAGCCCACCTCTTCCGGGCGAAATTTATCTCGGATGTCGAACACGCGCAGTCCCGCGTTGTAATACGTCACAAAAATAAGATTCTCGTTTTGATATGAGCCGGGGCGCATCTCGTGCACATTGTGCGGTCCGAAACGGAGCCCGCGTTTGCAGAAGTCGCCTTCCGGCACCGGACACGAACTGACGATGACCGGGTTTTTTTCTTCGCGAATATCGATCAACCAAACACGTTTTTCGCCTTCATTGCAGTCATATTTCACCGACTCATCCACGGCAATCACGAGCTTTCTGCCGGGCAGCGGCAATGTGGTATGCGCGTAGCCGCCGAACGGCGGGCTCCAGTCGATGTGACTGATGGTCTTGGGTTTGGCGATATCCGAGATGTCGACGATCGCCATCCCGGCGTCCACCAGCGCAACATACGAGCGATCGCGGTGCGGAATCGCCCCATGCACGTGAAAGTGCTCTCCCGGAAATGGTGTCCAGTCCGGAGGTGTTTCTTCTCCTTCCTTAGTTCCGGGAATCCACCAACGTCCCGCCTCTTTGGGATTGGCCGGATCGGACAAGTCCGCGATCAGGTAGGCGCGCTCTTTGATGCCCGGCAGCATCGCGCCGACGTGGGCATACTTGCCATCGGTAAACCACATCCGATGAACGCCCTTCCCGGGGATCTTCAAATAGCCGATCTCGCGCGGCTCAGTCGGTTTTTCGATGCTGTAGACTTTGATTCCCGCTTCGTTCGGCACGCTCGCTGGCACCGATTTGTCGAAGTAGGGCCTCTCCTGGTTCTGAATCAAGATGTCGCCGACGATTTGCACCTTGTGCGCATGCGTGTTCGGCGCGTGCGGCATTTGGGTCACGACCTGCGGGGCGGTTGGATCGGCTACGTCGATGATGCTCAGCGCCATCGGCGATGTCCCGAGATGGGCAAGGTAGACGTAGCGACCTTGCTTGAGCAATTGCATCCCATCGCCGTGGCCGTTGAGATCGTGATGGCCGATTACCCGTAGGTTCCAATTTTCACTCTGCGCCTGAATATCCGCGACCGTCATATTGGCCCCTTTGTGCTAAAATGAATTCGCTTGTCCCATCGCGCGCTTGATTTTCTTATCGTTACGAACTAGCGCAGTCAACCTGCCACCACCGAGGGCGATTCCCGGACTCCTCCTCGCTGATGTTAGACAAGCTCGTACCGCCACCCTGCCGGAACGCTGACCAGTCATGCGTTGGCTAGCCGCAATTAATGTGGTAGTAAGCCGCCAGATTTGTTCGAGACCGCCCAAGGAGGCACCTACGATGAAAGGACTGCTTGCTTTCGCAATCCTGGCGCTGCTTTGTCATCCGAACGATGGCAACGCCCAACTCAAGCGCATCGCGGCGGGGTACAGCGCGGTCAGCGCCACACAAACCGGCTTTTACATCGCCAAGGATGCCCAGCTCTTCGAAAAGCATGGTCTCTTTGTCGATCCGGTTTATGTCCCCGGCGGTAGCCGCATGGCGCAGGCGATCATCGCCGGCGAGTTCCCGCTGGCTCTGGCGGGCGGCAATATCGTCAACGTCAATCTGTCCGGCGGCGACATTGTCATCATCGGCGGTGTGGTCAATGTTCCGTCTTTCTATCTCTTCGTTCAGCCGGCGGTGAAGCGGAACGAAGATCTGAAGGGGAAGGCGCTCGGCGTTACTCGCTACGGCGCTTCGACCGATGTCAGCTTGCGCGCATATCTAAAAAAATACGGCTTGGAACCTGATCGCGATGTAAAAATTATTCAAATGGGGGGACAGCCGGAAATTGTGGCCGGCATGCAGGCCGGAGTCGTCCAGGGAGGCATTCTCACTTCGCCGGCCGACTTTCGCGCCAAAAAATCCGGATTCGTCATGCTGGCCAACTTCGCCAAGGAAGGGATCGACTATCCGACCACGAGTCTGGTTTCGACCCGCTCGACCATCAAGAAAGATCGCGAAACAGTAAAGCGTTTTCTAATGGCCTACAGTGAAGCGGTCGATCGCCTGTTTCGCGATAAAGAACTGGCCATGAAGATCATCGGCAAGTGGACCCGTACGCAGGACCGGGAGATTTTGGAGTCCTCCTATGAATACGCGACCAACTTCATCGAACGGCCGCCAAAATTGCCGTTTAAGGCGACGGAAAATATCCTCGCATCAATGGTCGAGACCGATCCGCGGGCAAAGGATCACAAGGCCGAGGAGTTTCTCGATCCTTCGATCTACAACGAACTGGACAAATCCGGATTCTTCAAATCGTTGGGCCGCTAGTTTGCGACACTCATGTACCAAAAAAACGGCATGGTGATTCCGAGTTCAGAAGCTTGTAGGGGCGCATAGCATGCGCCCTCGATGCATTAACGTGTTGTGACGTTTTCAGCCGTAGCATTGTTAGCGATATTTGGGCACGGCCGCGTTTACACGGTCGAGCGGCGTGCTGGATCGTAAGTAATACTCGAGGAGGCAAACATGGCAGAGATCGTCTCGATCATCGGCATCACACACAATCCGTTTATGCCGCGCCTGTTCCAGCAAGCGCAGCAACCTCCCGGCGCGGCGAAGGTCAAAGAACGCATCGCCATGATGCGGCAAAAGCTCGCCGACGCCAATCCCGACGTGCTCGTTTGCATCGGCAACGATCACTTGCATCAGTTCTTCATGGACAACATGCCGGCTTTCATGATCGGCAAAATGGAACAATACAACGGTACGTTTTACGATGAAGAGCGTGAGTTCGGTTTGCCTAAATGCAAGCTCTCCGGAGATTTGGACGTTGCCGATGCGATCATGGAAGGCGCTTTCGATCGCGGCGTCGACTTTTCCTACTCCAACGAGCTCACTATCGATCATTCGATCATCGTGCCGATGATGTTCGTCCGTCCGGCCATGGACATTCCCATCGTGCCGATCTTGACCAATTGCATCGCTCCGCCGATGCCGAGAGCGAGGCGTTATTTCGAAGTCGGTAAAGCGCTTCGCGGCGCCATCGACGACTTACCGGGTAAAAAACGCATTGGCGTTCTGGTCAGCGGCCATTTGTCGCTGGAAATCGGCGGACCAAAAATGTTCGAACGCCATCTAACAGACCCTAACTTCGACGCCGCCGCCGTGGGTTGGATCTCGAATGGCGACGTCGACGGCGCGGCCGCGGGCTGCACGACGGAAAAAATGCTCGGCGCGGGCAATATGACCAGCGGTTATCTGAATTTTTTGATGATGATGGGCGTGGCCAACGCGACGAAGCCATCGTATGCCGAAGGATTGGATGCCGGTTTTCCGGCAGTTCCGTTCTTCAGCTGGGATAAGCAGCAATAGAGCGACACCGCTGAGGGCGTGTATTCAGTTCACCACGAAAGATCGCGAAGAGCACGAACCGGAAAATCATTGCGTTTGACTCTCTTTGTGACCTTCGTGCGCTCTTTGAAAATACGCTGGAGAAAGATCTCTCACGAAGTTTACCCTGAGCGCATCGAATGGGTTCGAGATGACACCGACTGTCATTCCGAGCTCCGCGAGGAATCTTTCCCCCTAGCATTTTCATTGTTTCGAGGAGAGCGCTGAGCTAAAAAACACTTCGTGGTAACCATCACAATCCGCCGAGCATGTGAACCTCATGGACTTTAAAATTTTTTCCACGGTTTTTACTTCCGTATTCATCGCCGAGCTTGGCGACAAAACCCAACTCGCCACGATGCTGTTCGCATCTGACAAGGAAACGAGCAAGCTCACCGTCTTCATCGGCGCGTCGCTGGCATTAGTAGTAACTTCCGCCCTCGGCGTGATCGCGGGTTCGGTGATTTCACACTACATCAGCGAAAAAACTCTGCATTACCTGGCGGGCATCTGCTTCATCGCGATCGGTGTTTGGACTCTCGTTAGAGCATAAGGAGACATTATGAGCAAATATCTCATGAATAAGCTCATTCACCTAGTCAACATGAATGAGGAGGCGGAGAAGGAATACAAGGCCAGGCCTCGCGAATTTGTCGAGCGCTGGGAAAAAACCCAGACGCTGAGGCTCGAGCCGGAAGAACGAGAAGCCTTGGCCAGCAAAGATTATGGAAGACTCTATGCACTCGGCGCGCATCCGTTTACGCTCTGGAGCTTCACCGAAGCAGTGTGGGTGCACGAAACGCCGCGCGATGAGTTGGTTGCCGATTACAAAGCCAAAGCGGCGAAAGCGGGTTATCCTAGTTTCAAAACGTAAGCAGCAGTACGAGCTTGACCATGAAGCGCCTCGCGCGCGATGTCGAATAGAGCGCGATTCCTTCCGACTAGAAGAGCTTTAATAGCTTTCTTGCATTGCCCCGTAGGAGCGTGGCTTTTTCTGTTTCCGAACAACGAAGCGACTCGACTTTATCGACGCACTGCCAATCTCCCAGAACATACGGGAAATCAGTGCCAAGCATGAGGTGTTCCGCGCCGGCTTTGCGACGCAGAAAATCCAGGGTCTCGATATCGTACACCAGGGTATCGAAGTAGAGGTTTTTTAGATACGCGCTCGGCATCAATTCGCATTGCGGCGCGTTCGGCCGATCGGCGCGTCGGGTCGCTTGTTTGCCGGTCAAAAATTCACGATCGAAACGGCTCACATGGTAGGGAAAAAAACCGCCGCCGTGGCACGTGCAAATCTTCAAATTGGGAAATCGATCGAAGACACCGCTGTAGATCAGGATGCCGAGGGATAATGTGGTATCCGCCGGATTACCGCAGACCAGTCGCAGCCCGAACGACCCCATCAGTTCGGTTCCAGCGGGATTTTCCGGGTGCATGAGCACGAGAACGTCGAGATCCTGCGCCTTCGCCCAGAACGGATCGAAGTCGTGGCTCTCGTAATAACGGTGATTGATGTTGGTGGCGATGTATGCGCCGCGAAAATTGAGTTTGGTTACTGCGTGTTCCAA
>JBIOXP010000518.1:0-4887 GCA_044869705.1 Binatia bacterium
GGCGCCAAGAGCAAGAAAATCGACGAAAAAAGGGCGACAGAAATTTTCGATCAAATGGAAACCTTCGCGCGTTACGGTTTCAACAAATCCCATTCGGCGGCGTATGCGCTGGTTTCGTACCAAACCGCATATCTCAAGACCCATTACCCCGTCGAATTCATGGCGGCTTTGATGACTTCAGAGATGGGAGACACGGACAAAATTATTAAAAATCTCGGCGAGTGCCGCGACAAGTGCATTGAAGTTCTGGCGCCCGATATTAACGAAAGCCGCGCGGATTTTACGCCGGTAACGGATAAAATTCGCTTCGGCCTCGCAGCGGTGAAAAACGTCGGCGAAAAGGCGGTGGAAGTGATCTTGGAAAGCCGCTCTACGGGCGGACCCTTCGAATCATTATTCGATTTTTGCCGAAGGGTAGACATGGCGGCGGTAAATCGCCGCGTCATCGAGAGTCTGATCAAATGCGGCGCGTTCGACCGTATGGGGGTCTCGCGCGCCCGGATGAACGGCGCGCTGGACGACGCGATGAGGGTGGGACAAGCATATCAAAGGGATCTCAGCAGCAATCAAATTGATATTTTTGTCATGCTCGGCACGCCGCTCAAATCCGCGAAGAAACCGGGTGACGTCTATGCCCAGGTTGCCGAATGGTCGGCCCAGGAATCACTGGCATTCGAAAAGGAAGCGTTGGGTTTTTACATCAGCGGCCATCCACTCGATAAGTTCGAGCGCGTGCTCAATAAGATTACGAACGGCGTGATCACGGCGATCAAGGAAAAAGCGCAATCCGGAGAAGTTAAAATGGGCGGAGTGGTTTCCGCTCTAAAACTGCGCAATACTAAAAAAGGCGACCGCTACGGCAGTTTCAATCTGGAGGACAAGACTGGTTCTATCGAGGTCATCACCTGGCCGGACGTCTACAAAAAATGCGCTGACCTGTTGGGAGCGGACGATCCGATCTTCATCAAAGGCCGGCTCGAGGTCGGCGAAGAGAGACTGCAAGTTATTGCGAATGAAGTTCTCTCGTTGAGCGAGGCAGCGAAAAATTACAAAAACAGCAATGGTAAAGCCAATGGCAATGGCACCGGCGAGAAAGTGCACGTCTATATTCGGGAAGCTGAAGTATCGGCGGACGAACTGGTGCGCTTGCGCGACACCTTGCTCGATTATCCCGGACAGGCTACGGTATATTTGCACATGCTTACGTCGGCAAATGGTGAGACTGTGATCGAGCTGCCGGAACAGGTACGGATTAATTCCTCACCGGAATTGGAGCAAACTGTCGAAAGACTCTTCGGTCCGCGGGTCGCCTTCCACGCTCTGAACTCTTGAAATCATTGATCTCTACGCAAACTCCCAAAGAGCGCGCCCTGTTGGTTGGGATCGAGCTACCGTCGCGCAATCATCAAATCCCATTAGCGTATAGTCTCGAAGAGCTCGAACGCCTGGCGGAAACCGCGGGCGCGACGGTGCTTGGGAAGCAGCATCAACAAATCAAGAGCATTACTCCGGCAACGTTGATCGGCAGGGGGAAGGTGGACGAGATCCAGGAGAGAGTAAAAGAGCTTCACGCCGATTTGGTCATTGTCGACGAAGAACTAACGCCCGCTCAGCAGCGTAATCTGGAGAACGCATTTAAGGTTCGCGTGGTGGACCGCAGTCAACTCATCCTGGATATATTTGCCCAGCGAGCGCGCAGCAATGAGGGCAAGTTGCAAGTCGAGTTGGCGCAGCTCGAATATCTTTTACCGCGACTCACACGGCAATGGACGCATTTGTCACGTTTGGGCGGCGGGATCGGTACCCGCGGGCCGGGGGAGACGCAGTTGGAAATCGATCGGCGACGCATTCGCGAGCGCATCGGCCATTTGAAACAGCGGCTCAGAACCGTCGAACGAACCCGCACTTTGCAAAGAAAGGAGCGCGAGGAAGTGCCGTTTGCGACCATCGCTCTGGTGGGCTACACCAATGCGGGGAAATCGACGCTGATGAACGCGTTGACTGCCGCCGGTGTTTTCGTGGAAGACAAGCTATTCGCGACGCTGGATCCAACGACCCGGGCTTTGCGTCTGCCCAACGGCGACAAGGTGATGCTCGTCGATACCGTTGGTTTCATCAACAAAATTCCACATTCATTGATCGAGGCCTTCAAGAGCACTCTCGAAGAAGTCTCGAATGCCGACTTGTTATTGCATCTTGTGGACCTGGCGAGTCCACAATTCGAAGAACAAATCGAAGTCGCTCACCGGGTTCTCGCCGAAATCGGAGCGGGAGATGTCGCCACTGTGTTGGTGCCGAACAAAATCGATGCGGTCGAGGATGTGCCGCTAGCACTGCTCAAAAATCATGAAGTGAATGAGATTTGTCCGATTTCTGCTTTGACGGGGCAGGGCATTGATCGACTGTTGGCTAGCGTCGGGACGATTCTGGACGAACGCAAGGAGCGTTTCCACGGCGTGTTTTCCCAAGCCCAGGGGGCGTTGATTGCAATCTTACGTGAGCGCGGCAGGATCGTTCACGAAACCTATCAAGAAGACGGTGTCCACGTCACAGCAATGGTCACACCAAGGTTGGCAGGGCAAATGCGAAAGCTGCTCAACGGAGCCGCCGTGCGCTTCGAGCATTGACTCCAATGGGCGGTCATGCTGAACCTGCCGAATTTTTTGACGCTGCTGCGCATTTTAACGATTCCAGTTTTTTTAGAATTTCTGTCCTACCGGTTTTTTTGGGAAGCGCTGCTGGTTTTCGCGATCGGCGGTTTCACCGATTTTTTGGACGGCTTTATTGCGCGTTGGATGAACCAGCAAACTCCGCTCGGCACATATCTGGATCCCGTTGCCGACAAGCTGCTGGTCATTACATCCTTCGTGATGCTCGGTTCGATGGGCGGTATTCCGATATGGCTCGTGATCGTCGTGGTCGCTCGAGATCTCCTGCTCGTGCTCGGTTATGCGATAATTTACTTTCTCGTGGACGAACGGCTTGAGGTAAAGCCAACAGTTGTTGGCAAGTGGAGCACCACGTTACAGCTGCTTACGTTAGCGGTCGCCCTTTTAACCCTCGATCAACCGAAGCTCTTGCCGCCATTAACCCTCGATATCTTCGTTGATGTCACTGCGGCTCTAACCGTCGTGTCTGGTTGCCAGTATCTCTACCGAGGGCTGGTTTGGCTTCAAACTAAAGCGCCGTCCATCACCCGGCTGGGTTGACATACTCTGGATCAATTGGTAGTAAAATCGAACCTTTGCACTATCTTTCAACGGTTATGCCGATGCCCAATTTGAGCGCCGAGTGGCGCTGTTCGACATTCATTCAAATGACCCTGCTCAGCCGCTCCTCGCGGACCCCGCAGGCACGTAGCTCAGTGGGAGAGCGCTTCCTTGACACGGAAGAGGTCGGCAGTTCAATCCTGCCCGTGCCTACCATTTCCTGACGCTTACATGGCTGGTATTCACGTGACACTGCCCGACGGTGAAACCGTCGATGTTCCGTCTGGGACTCATATTGAGGAGCTCGCTTCGCGTGCAGGCGTAAAGCGCGGCATCGTCGCAGCGAAGGCGAATGGCTGCGTGGTGGATTTGAGCCGCGCGCTGGATCGAGACACCAGATTGGAGTGGGTTTCGCCGGACAGCGCCGAAGGCTTGGATACCATCCGTCATTCGACCGCCCATTTGATGGCGCAAGCGGTACAGAACTTGTTTCCTGGCACCCAAGTGACCATTGGTCCGACGATCGAGAATGGTTTCTACTATGATTTCAAGCGCAGCGAGCCGTTTTCACCGCAGGAACTGGAGCGCGTTGAAAAGCGGATGGAAGAGTTGGTCAAAGCCGATCTGAAGATCGTGCGCGAAGAGCTGCCGCGCGGCGAAGCGATCGAGCTTTTCCGCAGCATGGGCGAGGACTACAAGGTTGAGATTATCGAAGGTATTCCAGACGAGAGGGTTTCTCTTTATCGACAGGGCGATTGGGTGGATTTATGCCGGGGCCCCCACGTTCCGAGCACAGCCGCACTCAAAGCTTTCAAGTTAACTAGCGTCGCCGGCGCTTACTGGCGGGGCGATTCCCGGAATGAACAACTGCAGCGAATTTATGGCACGGCATGGGCAAGTCGAAAAGACCTGGAAGCCTACCTGAAGCGGGTGGAAGAAGCCAAGCAACGCGACCATCGCAGGCTCGGGCCGGCGCTCGATCTATTTTCGCTGCATCCGATCGCGCCCGGCTCCCCGTTTTTCCATCCCAAGGGGACGATTATCTACAATACGCTCATCGCATATATCCGCGAGCTTTATGCGCGTTACGGCTACAGCGAGGTGGTGACGCCGCTCATCTACAAAACCGATTTGTGGAAAACCTCAGGGCATTACGAAGCCTTTCGCGATGACATGTTTCTGATGGACGTGCATGACGGCGAATATGGCGTCAAGCCGATGAACTGCCCCGGGCACTGTTACCTTTTCGCCTCGCGAAAGTATTCCTATCGCGATTTGCCGATCCGCTTCGCTGATTTCAGCCGCCTGCACCGGTTCGAGCCGTCCGGCGTACTGTCGGGCTTGACGCGCGTGCGTTCGTTCGCGCAAGACGACGCGCACATCTACTGTACGCCGGAACAACTCGATCACGAGCTCGAGCAGTTCGTAGCGATGACCAAGGAAGTCTACAAAGTCTTTGGCTTCGACCGCATCGAGGTCACGTTGCAGACGCGCCCGGAAAAATTCCTCGGCCGCGTCGAATTATGGGAGAGCGCGGAAGCGGCGCTGTGCCGATGCCTGGAGCGGGCGGGATTCGCAATCAAAATTCTACCCGGCGAAGGGGCATTTTACGGCCCGAAGATCGGTTTTGATTTTCGCGACGTATTGGAACGCTCATGGACTCTGGCGACCGTGCAAA
>JBIOXP010000519.1:0-6832 GCA_044869705.1 Binatia bacterium
CGGTATTGCCGGAACATCGCATGATGCGCTCGGAGCTGCATTGCGTTTGGCCGTTGTTGAAAACCACGGTGTTGACGCTGTCGCATTTTCGTAACGAGCCTAAAACTGCAAAATCCCGCGGTTGGGAATCAGCAGTGATGTTTCAGGTTCGTCTTTCGGACAACAAACCGCTTGTTCATAAAACCGACGAGCAGAGACGGCGTGGAAAATTTTTACAGGCTGTAGAAATTATCGACCGGCAACGGAGGAAGAAGCGCCGAACTGGCTACAGGCCGTCGATCTTCAGATCAGTACGGTGCGATGGAATTCTCGTCTGGCCACTTGGCGATCAAATAAAATTTGATGATTCGGTTGCCGACGGATTCTCTTAAGCACTGCAAAAAAATTTATTCCCTTACGGCAAAAAATGATCTTGCATTTGGTGACAAGCAAGCCTAGCGTAAGGACTCACTACTGTTACCCATCGTTTGAGCTTACGTGCCGGGCCGCAGGACCGGAAGCCCGAACCCTAACCAGGGAGGTTACGTATGCTGCGTTTTACTTTACAACTGCTTCAAGCAAAGCGAAAAATTGTGCCATGAATCAGAGCTGTTGGTTGAGAGTTCGAGAAACATAAAGGCAGATCGTTGACACTGATCAGTCGTTCTAAGCAGGTATCGACCGAGATTGCGGCAGCAGAGGCCAAAATGATGCAAAACACCTTATGTATGTCACGGTGACGCCGAGCCTCGGTCTATTACGCCAGAGCTAGGACGTTACCTCGACCGGCAGAAATTTTCTTTCTGCGAGCGCCGGCGCCAATTGACAGCGCGCAATGCGGCGGTACTAATTTCGTGGAGCTTCGTGATCATCCGCTCATGACCCATTTGGGGACTCGTAGTTGGCCCCCGGTTTGGACCGGAGCGAAAAGGGTAATCGAACGTAGCGAACTCGGAATGCTGATCCAGGTAACAAAACGCGATGAAACGCAGAATCGGTGTTTCCTGCTGATGAAGTATCAAAACGAACTCTACATGGGTTGCCTTATGGTCGATGATCGTTCCTTCGCAAAACAAGTTTTTAGGCTGTTGCAGTCATATATTGGGTATTCAATTAAAGAGATAGGTGACATCGATTTGAGTCATACGCTCTAGGCTTGAAAGCCGGTATCCAGATTTGTTTGAAATTCCCGGATTCCGGGTCGCGCTAGTTATCGCGAGCTTGCCCGGAATAACGTTTGAATTATGTCGCTAAATTCTCAGACACGACACTAGCAGATTGCCGGAATGACCCGAGCGCCGGCGCACTCTCCCAGGGCGTTGTGTTGTTCTCACTCAGCGCCGCTGCCGTTCTTCCCGATCAACTGATCCGATCGCGTTTTGCTGACGTTTTTTTCGAACATGCGGCTGCGCGCCAAAAGCACCGCACGATCAATATAGCGGCGTACTTTCCCCTCACTCAAACGATACCGCTTTGCCAGCTCGGCAGTAGCCGCGCCAGTCGTTAGCCGTTCAATAGCCAAATCTATGTACAGAAGCGTCCGCCTCCGCCGTTTATCCCTTTGCATTATTTGCTGCCCGATTTTCTCGAGCCGCTTTTCGACTGTGAGTACCGATTTATCTCGAACAACTTTTCCCATCTTTTGACCCGTCCACGGCATCACGCGATCGGCCTAAGGACCTAACGCGTAGATAGTTGTCAATCCCCGGTGTTCATGAGGCAAAATTTAATCGTCGCTCTCGAGCTGTAAAGAGGTGATGATGAGCCCACAGACGGCGTATGCGGGTCTAACTTCCTCGATCCAAATAAAAAGGGGCCCGAGGGGGGCCCCTGCAAACCGCTGCGGTAGAGCGGTTTAATTTATTAAAGCAAACCTGTTATGCCGCTTTTGATTCGAGTTTTCTCTTATCTTTCTCTTCGATCTGAATCGGCACCTTTCGTGCGGCAAGCTGCGCCGGAAGCGGTACTCGGACCTCGAGAACCCCGTGCTCATAGCGGGCTGTCACCTTGTCCGCTTCTATGCCCTGAGGCAAAGCAATCTGGCGCTCGAATTTGCCGTAGAAGGTCTCCCGATATTCAGACCCTTTTTCCTCCCCTTTTCGTTCGCCAGAAATTGTTAGGAGATTTCCTTCAGTCTCAACGTGCACGCCATCGGGATTAACACCGGGCAGATCGAGTCTTACGACATACTCATTGTCCTTCCGGAATGTCTCCACTCGCGGTACCCCAACTGTGAATCGAGCTTTCAGGACGCTGGAAGAACCGCCCGAATAATTCGTCGATGTCACGGTGCCAGTTTGACAACTCTTCAGCAGGATTCCATCTGATCAGATCACCGAACATATCCCTTTCCTCCTTTCTCTTGATGGAATTTCCACTTTCAAATCTAATTCTGGTTGAAGCCCTGTCAAGATTCGGGGTCCACTGGCCTTGCACAAACGTTGCCCCCACTTGCCAAATCGGATTTACGATTTATATTTTTTTGGCGCTCGCCAAAGGCGCCAAAACTGAGTTTGAGAGACGTGGTATGGTTTCATTAAACTCTGCAAAATCATTTCCGATTACTGCTTCTGCGTCCGATCGGCCTTTACGAATTGCCCAAATCGCTCCTTTATACGAGAGTGTTCCGCCGAAACTTTATGGCGGCACGGAACGGATCGTTGCGTACCTGACCGAAGAACTGGCTCGGCGCGGTCATGAGGTCACGTTGTTCGCCGCCGGCGATTCAATCGTGAACGCGCCGTTGAAAGCTGGCTGGCCTCATTCGTTGAGGCTGACTGGACTCGACCATTTGGGTCCGGTTTTTCATCTGCCGATGCTGAGTCAGGTTTACGACAATGCAAAGCGTTTCGATGTAATTCATTCGCACGTGGACTGCTTGAGCTTTCCTCTTGCTCGGACAACCGGGGTGCCCACTGTTTCAACGCTCCATGGCCGGCTAGATATCGAAGAGCTGCTTCCTGTTTATCGAACCTATACCGATCTTCCTATGGTTTCGATCAGTAATGATCAGCGAGCGCCTTTACCTGAACTCAATTGGGTCGGCACGGTTTATCACGGGCTCCCTCCTGATCTGTTAAAATTCCAGTCTGAATCGGGAAAATATCTTGCTTTCCTCGGCAGAATTGCCCCCGAGAAGCGTCCGGATCTCGCGATCCAAATCGCCCGGCGCTCAGGGGTTCCACTTAAAATAGCGGCCAAAGTCGATCGCGCTGACAAGGAATATTTTGACAACATCATCAAGCCGCTGCTGTCCGGTTCGGGCGTTGAGTTTATCGGTGAGATTAACGAAATCGAGAAGCAGGACTTTCTTGGTGGAGCATTGGCTCTCCTGTTCCCGGTCGACTGGCCAGAGCCGTTCGGACTGGTCATGATTGAGGCTCTTGCCTGCGGGACTCCTGTCATTGCCAGACCGTGCGGGTCAGTTCCAGAGGTTCTTCGGGATGGTGTGACAGGTTACATCGGCAGTTCGGTCGATGAGCTAGTTGCGGCGGTGAAAAACATCCACCACATCTCGCGTCGTGCTTGCCGCGAGGAGTTCGATCGACGGTTTACGGCGGGAGTCATGGCGGGCAACTATGAGCGCATCTATTCGGAGCTTGCCAGCGTCAACTGGAGCATCGTGCGATCGGGCGTGCGGCCACTACATGGAGTTTCCGACGCAGCCCTCGCGCGTTACGCCGCTCAGCAGTGGCGTGCGGAACCCAATCGGCAACTGAATAGATCGCCGTCTGGTCGGCACGCCAAGGTCGCTCGAATCCTCTCCGATCTCGACCACCCAAACAAAGCTGACTGAGATTGTCTATGACGGTGATCAGTAGCAATGGAGGTGCAAATGGCGGCAAACAAAAAACGCAAAAAGAGCAGCCTGCCGAAGAGGTCCAGAAAACCACGAGCCGACGGAGGGCGAAGCACGACCAACTCCGGTAAATCAAAACAGTCGCCGAAAATCCCGTCCGTCGACGAGCAGCCTGTTGGAGAGCCGTAAGCCGATCTTAGCGAACCGGACATTGCCGGTTCGGTTCACGAGGCGCAAGCCGAAGACGTGGTTCAAGAAACGTTCGTTCGGGCTGTTCGTCATCTCGAAAATTTCAGAAGCGATCAACCGTCGGCACATGGCTGACGCGCATCGCCGTGAACGAGGCGTTCTCACGCTTGCGTCGTTCCCGGCGTTTCGACGGCTACCGGACCAAATTGTCTGGAAGCCAACGAATAGCGAAATAACGAACCGGTCTATTTCTCAAGGGAAATGATCGCTCCTTCATTTCCCGGGATCGCGATTTTGCCAGCATTTGGGAGATACTCACAGCTCTCGAGCGAACTTGATACCATCAGGCGTCCGTACGCTACTTCTGGAAGACGACAGGTTTTAGGCCGATCGCTAAAGTTTAAAACCACCAAAATACGTTTTTCGCAATAACTTCGCTCGTAAACCAAAAGGTCGCCATCGACCAAACGTGTGCTATAGCCGCCAATTGCTATAGCGGAATTTGTCCGACGGAGCGCTATTAGGCGACGATATAAATGCAAAATGGAACGCTCATCTTGCCGTTCCTTTTCGACATTGCGTTCTTCCGCATCTGGTCCGACTGGCAACCATGGCGTCGCTGCGCTAAACCCGCTATTTTGACTCTTGTCCCATTGCATCGGCGTGCGCTCCGGATCTCGATTCAAGCCGAATCCCGGAACGAGCCGCTCGAACGGATCCAGGGCTTCGGCCGAAGCCACCTTTCCCCCTGCCATCCCAAGCTCGTCTCCCGAATAAAATACGGGTGTGCCGGGCAGTGTGAGAAACAGCATGGCCGCAATGCGCGCTTGCGCGATGCCGACAGAACTCGCAATGCGTTTCTTGTCGTGGCCACCGATGACCCAATTGGGCCAACCGGACTCGGGCACAGATCTGTGATACTTCTCTATTGCCTGCGCGATATCTCTAGCCCTCCAGGGAACCTCGCGTAAGCGGTAATTCAACGGCAAGTGTAAAATCGGCCGATTCTTCGAGCCATAAAACTGCGCCACCTTGTCTGGCGCTGTATCCACTTCGCCGAGAAGCACGCGGTCGGAGTATTCATCAACTACTTTGCGCAAATCAGCCAGCCACTCGAGCACCTCGGGTCGGCTATCGGTGTAAATCCGCTTGAAACGCTCCGGCGGTGGCGTCTCGTCGTTGTAATTCGGATTAGGCGGTTCATCGCGGAGTAGCGCATCCTCTGCAAGAACAGCGGCGGCATCAATACGAAAACCGTCCACACCACGGTTCAGCCAAAACCGCAGTACATCCGCCATGGCCGCGCGCACTTGCGGATTACGCCAGTTAAGATCGGGCTGCTCCTTCAAAAAAGCATGATAATAAAATTGCTCACGCTTCGAATCCCATTCCCATGCACTGCCGCCAAAACGACTAAGCCAATTATTGGGTGGACCCCCGTTGTCAGAAGCATTCTCCCAGACGAACCACTCACTTTTCGGGTTGTACCGAGACGACCGGCTCTCGAGAAACCAAGGATGAAGATCCGACGTGTGATTCGGCACGAAATCGAGGATCAGCCGGATATCAGATCGGTGAAGAGCCTGGATTAGCCGATCAAGATCATCAAGCGTCCCAAAGACCGGATCCACCTCGACGAAGTTGGTGATGTCATAGCCGAAATCAAGCATCGGCGATGGATAGACCGGCCCCAGCCAGACGGCGTCGATGCCAAGCCAACGAAGGTAATCTAGGCGGGACAAAATACCTTTAAGATCGCCTTTCCCATCACCGTCTGAATCTTGAAAGGAGAGTGGGTAAATTTGGTAGATAACTGCTTTCTGCCACCACTGGGACCCTCGATCCACTAAGAATCCCTCAATGAATTCGCGCGTCGGCGCTGGGAGCAAAGAGCAAGCATCGGGCGCAATGTCATACCACAGGATCCGTCAGCCGACCCCGTCTCGTGGCGTGATTCCATACTATTTTAGTTTTGCCAGGGATTCGGAGATTAGCTCACGAACCCTGCGCGCGTCATGATGACCGCCGTTCGGATGTACTGCGCGCTGCGCGTTGGTCGCGTGCCGAATCGCCCGTTCGATCAAATTCCCAACTTCGGAGTTCATGCCGCTCCGCTCCATGGTTTCCAAGAGTGTTTTTTGCGAGCCCACCCTGCTCGTGCAGCTCTGCAAGATCTGCCGACTGTGCGGCTTTGATTGCGTAATCTCTTGCGTCCCGACGCGTTGCAGCGGAGTCATAATCAACACATTCACACCTCATAGCAGTTTAAGTCAGCAGTTATGCACCGCCTCAATGCGCTTCCGCCGGCCCAACTCGTCAAGGCGGCAGATTACCTCCGGATGAGTTGCGCGGGTTACTGCGCTCGTTCGTATTTCTCGTTTGATCAGTGTCCGGACTCTTACACGCAGCGAACGCAAACGTGGCACAAAGTAAGCTCAAGACTATAACTGCCCTAAAATTATTCATGGCACTCCTCTGTTGCTCGACAATCAGCAACAGCGGTGCCATCACATCCGGCTACCAGCTATACACGAAGCGTATGGATAGGAGGGTTTTTTTCCTTACGCTTGGCTTCAGAATCCGCACACCTCGCGCGAAGAGGAGAGAGGCCGACAGGCTAACACGTAGCTTCCGAGTTGATGATGTGTGATCTTTGCAGTCGATAAAAAGCGGGCAGTTTTTCCGGTTGTCTCTAGATCAGACGAACCACGCGGCAGTGTGTACCAAAAGTGCGACAGGCAATGGAAGACGCCAATGGCTAAGACGATAACGAGCGCTACTTAGAGTCTCGACCACTATTGCCCATATATGCGTGCCGTCGATGTCGCAAATCACCGCTCTTACCATCGTGCGGCTCTAAATTCC
>JBIOXP010000520.1:0-16039 GCA_044869705.1 Binatia bacterium
TCCAGATCGGCGGATGCGGTTTTTGCAGCGGCTTTACGCCGAGTGTGACGTTTTCATACCGGTGCAATTCACCGGAAAAAGTGAAGGGACCGTAGCTCGAGAGAGCTTGCTTGATCAAGTGCAGGGCTTCGTGAGTAATGGCGCGGCGATTTTGAAAATCGGCACGATATGGAGCAAAAAAATCCGGCACAATGCCTGAAACCAAGCCGAGTTCCAAGCGGCTGTTAGCGATATTGTCCAAAACCGCGGCATCTTCGGCGATGCGAATCGGATTATAAAGCGGCGCAACAAAACCCATCGTGCCGATGCGCAGCCGAGTCGTGTGCGCCGCAGCGGCGGCACAATAAATCGAAGGCGAAGGCATCCAGCTTTCGTTGGGGTTGAAATGGTGCTCGACGCAAAACCCAAAATCAAAACCGCAATCGTCCGCAAGCGCGAGCTCGCGCCACAGCTGCTGGTAACGAGCGGCTGCGGTCATGCCCGGCTTATTTTAGACGTGTGAAAAGTGAGCGAATTTCACCGCCGTTTTTGATCCGATGCGGCTTCGTCAATAGCCGTACTTCTTTTCGAGCTCTTTCAACTCCGCATTGCCCAAATTAGCGTACCATTTGCGTGTGTCTTCGATCCCAGGGGTTTGCTTGAAGTAGGCGGCTTCGCTGCCGTTCTTGCGCAATTCCTCCAAACATTGCCGCATGCCGTGGAGCGCGGCGACTTGCAAAACCGTCGGGATGCAGCCAACACGGCCGCCCAACTCTCCCCAACGCGAAAGCGGCATCACTTGCCGCGGCGGCACACCGACCATCGGCTTGCCGATTTTTGCAAAAGCTTTGATTTCGTCTTCCGTGCGGGCGCTCAACCAGACTGCATCGGCGCCTGCTTCACAGCACGCCGAAACCCGCTCGATGCGTTCTTGCAGCGAGTCTTTGGCTTCGGAACGGGCGATGATCACCAAATTTTCATCGCGGCGGGTATCGAGCGCGGCTTTGATCTTGTTGACGAATTCCTCGCGTGAAACCAAGCCGACATCGAAGCCTTCATGCCCGGCACGCTTTGGCGTCATTTGATCTTCAATATGAAGCGCGGCGACGCCGGCCTTCTCGAACTCGCGCACGGCGCGGGTCACATTGACTGCGTTCCCGTAGCCGGTTTCGCAATCGCTGACAATCGGAATATTGACGGCGTCGACAATGTCCCGCGCTCTGTTCACCATCTCCGTTAGCGTGAGTAAGCCCGCGTCAGCGAAACCGAGCGAGCGATGCTGGCCGCTGCCGGAGATGTGGACAAGAGGAAAACCGAGCCATTCGACGAGGCGCGCCTGAATACCGTCGTTACAGCTCGGCGCAATGTGGCATGTGGGCTCGTCGAGCATCTTTTTAAGGGCTTGTCGTTTTTCTGCTGCACTGGGTTCCATTTTAAATTTTCCTTTCGATTTGATGATAGCGGCGAATGCTGCGCCTGGGCGACCGCCGGTCGCCCGTACATTTGATTACACAACTGAGACGAAAATTTACCCGGCCCGTTGCCTTCCTGCTTTGGCGAATTCATCCCTTCGGCCTACTGTCGCTTTTAGCAACTCCACAGGAATGTTCTTTGCCCCGCCGAGCACTTCGGCAAAAATTGCCATCTGCGCGGCCTCTTCCACGATCAGGTTTGCGCGCGCCGCCGCAACGGGATCGGCGCCGAACGCCAGCACACCGTGGTTTTCCAGCAGGACGGCTTTGGTATTTTTTGCCGTGCGCAGTGCGTCGGCAATATTC
Source organism: Binatia bacterium (assembly GCA_044869705.1). GTDB lineage: Bacteria > Desulfobacterota > Binatia > UBA9968 > UBA9968 > DP-20. Next base: position 1,758 of record JBIOXP010000520.1, read on the forward strand.
GTCACCGACTCCCGTGATCCGCGCGGGCCGTATTTGGCAAGTGGAACGCCATCCGTCATGTCCTGGCGCACTAAGGCCTCATAAGAGCAACCCAAGGATCGGCTCGCCAATGCGAAGCTCGTTGCATACGTGGAATGGGTGTGCACCACGGCCCCGGCCTCCGGTCGCTCTTTGTAAACGATCGCATGCATGTGCACGATCTCCGCATTGGTCGGATTGATCTCGCCCTCAATCAGCTTCCCGTCGAGATCAAGAAGCGCCAGGTTCTCGGGTCGCAAGTTATCGAACGAGCTGGTGGCGGTCAGCAGGATGGTATCAGTCCCGGGGATGCGGACACTGAAATTGCCGTGGTGGCTCATGGAGATCGCGCCGATTCGGACGAGAAAGCTCGCGCTCTCGATCACAGCTTGGCGCAGCGCCGAATGATTCAGTTCCATAATTCCTCCTTCGCATTTGCTAATCGTGTGCAGCACGGCTGCTGAAATATTCCCACGCGCGGTTGGAAACTTCTTCGGCAGAAACCTGAGGATAGATCACGGCTAATTCTTCCGATGTGAAATAGCGCGGCTTGCCGGCGGATATGGCGCGGAGCTGATAATTTGCCGCCTCTTCCATCCACAAAGTGAGCACGCAGACGCGCCGCACGTCCTTGCCGGTAACGTTGACGCCATGGCCGCGGAGCAGCATGGCGTCATGTGGACCTAAAGCCGCGGCCACCTGGTCGCCGAGCTCGCGCGTGCGAATCAGCGTGATCCGATCGAAAACCTGCACATCGCTTTTAAAGACGGCGCCGGAGGCATGCAGCGGCCGGATGTTTTCGCCGAGCGATCTCAGCACGACACAGCTTGGTGGATGGACGTGGCAGACCGACTGAACATCCGGGCGTGCTTGATAAATTCTGGCGTGAATCCAGAATTCGGTATTGGGGCGACCCGCGCCGGCGATTTGATTGCCTTCGACGTCGAGCTCCAGCAAGTTGTCTAGCGTCACGAGCGCCGGACTCATTCTCGGCGGAAAAATAAACCTATTAGTACCCGGAATGCGCGCGCTCACGTGCCCGAATGCCGCCGCGATGCCTTGTTGGTGCAAAACATGGCTCGCGGTGACGATGTCCTGCTTGATCTGCTCTATGTCCATCGTTTTAATTTCCATACGTTAGCCAAGCGCGAATGTCCAACTCCAAAAGTTGACCATGTTGACTCCGGGGCGCACTCCTCGATAGCTTCCGATGACACAAACAAGAACCCAAGCGCTGAATCGACCCGGCCACGGCCAAAGATTTCCTAGCTTTTAGGGGTAAGAGTAGGGTTGCTAACCGAGAAGTAAGGAGGTGCAGAATGCGAGCTGGAAAGAAATTCGCGACGAGTATTCTAAGCTTTGTAACCACGGCGGGTTTAGCGATGACGTTTGGAAAATGTGCGTTCGCGGCGAGCGTGGAAGAGATCGCTCTGTTGAAATCAAACAATCGGGACAAGGTTCTCGTCGAGGGCGCGAAAAAAGAAGGCAAGGTGAGTTTCTACACGGGCCTGATTGTCGATCAGGTGGTGCGGCCGGTGAAAGATGCTTTCGAGAAAGAATATCCTTTTGTGCAAGTGGAATTTTTTCGCGGCAATTCGGAGCGAGTGGCGCAGAAAGTTCTCACGGAATATCAGGCGAAGCGCTATGAAGTCGATGTCGTGAGCGGCAGCGCGGCGACGACCATGGTGCAGCGCGCCGGATTTATGCAACGATTTTTTTCGCCGTATTTCGCCGAATATCCGAACGAACTGAAAGATTCAAAGGGGTTTTGGGGCAGCACCAATGTTTATTTCATGACCCTCGGCTACAACACGCGCAGCGTCAAACCCGGCGAGCTCCCGAAGAGCTACGAGGATCTGCTCAACCCGCGTTGGAAAGGGCAGATGATGTGGTCGACCAGCCGCGGCTCGGGCGCGCCGCAGTTTATCGGCAATATTTTTATCACGATGGGACAGGAAGCCGGCAAAGCCTATATGCAGAGACTGAAGCAGCAAAACATCGCAAAGAGTACGGCGAGCGCGCGGCAGATTCTCGACTTGGTTATTGCCGGTGAATATCCTATGGCCATTCAGATTTTCAACCACCACGCTTATATCAGCAAGTCCGCCGGCGCTCCGGTCGATTGGCAGCCGCTCGAGCCAGTGACGGCCACAAACAACACCATCGGCTTGGCTAAAAACGCGCCCCATCCGCACGCCGCGATGCTCTTTTTGGATTTCGTGCTATCCAAAAAGGGCCAGCAGGTGTTTCAGAAGGTTAATTATCTTCCCGCGCACCCCGATGTGCCTGCGCTGCAGGCCGATCTCAAGCCCGGCGGTGGCCGCTTCAAAAAAGCCAATTACTTGAGCCCTGATGTTCTCTACGACAAAGGTAATGACTGGGTGGACTATTTCGAGAGAGGATTTCTCCGTTAATGCGCTCGGCTCAACCTGAATCGGCTTTTCTCATGAATGATCGCGGGCGGATTTGGCCATCCTGGACCAGGAGCATCGGGCAAAATCCCGATTGGCGCGATCCGGATCCTGTGATAACTGTTGGCGTGACGGAGGAGCGATGGAATACGTTCAATTCGGAGCTACGGAATTCAAAGTGTCGCGCTTAGCGCTGGGATGTATGAGCATGTCCGGCGCATATGGGCCAGCGGACGATAAGGAATCGATTGCGACTTTGCACCGGGCGTTCGATCTCGGTATTAACTTTCTCGATACTTCTGCAAGTTACGGCAACGGGCACAATCATGAACTGATCAACAAGGCGCTAAAAGGCCGCCGCGAGCGGATCGTGATCCATTCCAAATCCGGCAGCCCGCGCACACCCGATGCGAGCGGCAATCGGAGCGGCAGCTCGCCCGCATATTTAACACAAAACTGTGAGCAGAGCGTTAAGCGTCTCGGCGTCGATGCTCTCGATGTGTTCTGTATGTCGCGCGTCGATCCCGATATTCCCATCGAAGAATCTGTGGGCGCCATGGCAAGACTCGTCGAGCGCGGATTGACGCGCTACATCGGGTTGTCGGAGGCGAGCGCCAACTCGATTCAGCGCGCGCGCAAGGTTTATCCGATTTGCTCGCTACAGATGGAATACTCGCTTTGGTCGCGCGATCCCGAACGCGGCAACATTCAGGCCTGCCGTGATTACAATATGGGATTTATGGCTTATTCTCCGCTCGGCCGCGGCTTCTTCGCCGGCGTTGTCCATGGCGCAAAAGATTTGGCGGACGGCGACGGACGCAACGGCCATCCGCGCTTTCAGCCGGAAAATCTCGAACGGAACGTCAGAATACTTTCGCAGTTTGAAGAAATCGGCAAAGAGAAAGGCGTCACACCCGCGCAGCTGGCGCTGGCTTGGCTGATGGCGCAGGGGAAGGACATCATTCCGATCCCAAGCAATAAAACGCGGGCGCACCTGGAGGAAAACATCGAGGCGACGGAGATTACGTTATCCGAAGAAGATTTGGCTCGGCTGGACGCGATTTTTCGGCCCGAAGCTGTGGCGGGACCGCGCAGCCGCGATATGCATCGGGTGAATATTTAATTCGTTCAAACTGTTCAAGTTGTTCAAAACGTTCAAATCGTCGGAGGAATTATGAAGGACGTAACGATTGTTGTCGGGACAGTCGGTCAGAGTATCATGCGCAGCGAGGACAACGGCCAGACCTGGGCCCGGATCGGTCCGCGGCGCGGATTTGCTTACGAGGCGTCGGTGCGTTGCATTGCCATGCATCCGCAGCAGCACGAAACTCTTTTTGCCGGCACGGAAAGAGGGTTGTACCGAAGCGACGATCGCGGCGCTAACTGGAAATACCTCGACTCCGCGCTTAACCCGCATTATGTCTGGGCGATCGGCATCGATCCGGTGAATCCCAACAATATGTTCGTCGGTACGGGGACGCCGACCCCGGCGATGCTGTTTGGCTCCAAGGACGGCGGCAAGACGTGGGAGAAGCGTCCGGTGGAGGTCGCCACGGAGTGCGAAGCGGTCGGTACTCCGAGATTCACCGGGATTGCGGTCGATCCGCTCCAGCCGAATCATATCTGGGCGGGTCTCGAGGTGGACGGCGCTCGGCACAGCAGCGACGGCGGTGAAACCTGGAGTATCGTGGATGTCACCGGCAGACGCGACATTCATAATGTCGCTGTAACCGCCGGACCGCCAAAGACCGTCTTTATCATGGCGAATCGGGAAATTTATGCGAGCACGGATAACGGCGAGAGCTGGGAGGCGCGCGACATGCAGAAGTGCTTGCCCTGGGAATATCCCCGGAAAGAAAACTACCTGCGCGGCATCGCCGTCGATCCGGCTAATCCGCAACGAATCTTCCTCAGCTTCGGCGATTTCACTCCGGGAACCTCCGGAGCGATCGCGCAGACGCAGGATTTCGGCAAAAGCTGGAGATTGTTGCCGTTACCGGTTGAGCCGAACTCCACGATGTGGACATTCGGCGTGAATTCGGATGATTCGAATACAATTTTTGCCGCAAGCCGTTACGGATATCTTTATCGCAGCGACGATGCCGGAGCTTCTTGGACCAAATTGAGAAGGGAGCTGAGCGAGATCGCGGCGGTCTGCTGGTTGCCGAACTAAGGAGTAGTCTTGGCTTCCTAGTTTCGAGTTCCAAGTTGGTCATTCGGTCAGCGTCGATTGTCAGAACAGTTGGGTTGTCATGCTGAGCGCGAGCGAAGCACCTCGTGGTTTCGGGGTGTCGTGACGAGATCCTTCGGCTATCCGCCTCAGGATGACACTGCTAAACAATGTCGGATGATCGCCGCGGCTGAGTCTAGGTGCACTCTACCGATACAGTTCCTTCAATAATCCGCTCTTCTCGATTCTATCGAGGAAACGGACATCGACGAACTGCTCGGGTTTCGCGTTTTTTGCCGCTGGAAGAGTTCTCGCCAAGTCATCGATCGCGTTCTGCATCCCTTGCATGTTGACATAGGGCGCCCGCTCCAAAACTTTATTCATATAGAACTCGTAAGTTTTTGCGAGCAGGACCGGGTCTGTGACGGTGGTATATTTTGCCAGGGTTCTGATCGTCGACTCGCGATTGTTTTTTGCGTACTGAATGCCGCGAACGTACGCGCGCATAAATCGGTCGATCAGTTCAGGTTTTTTGCGAATCAATTCGCCGGATGTGGCCATCGCCGGATTGGGATAAGCGTAATCCATATCGGTCACGCTCACGATCTCCTTGAAGCCGAGTTTCTCGGAGAGAAATTGCGTTGGCGGTGAAACCATCGAGGCTTCGATGCCTCCTGAGCGGAGCGCGCCGAACATGTTCGACATGGATCCGAGTTGCATCAGGACGACATCTTTTTGCGGGTCGAGGTTGAATTTGCGCAACGCATACCGGGCAGAGACATCGGAGCTCGAACCGAAACGGCTCACGCCAATCCGTTTGCCGCGCAGCTCTTCGATGCTTTTGATCTCGGGTCTGGCGTGCAGCGAAAAGATCATCTTGTTGACGTTATTGCCGAATACTTTCAGGTCCGCTCCGCTGAGCGCCGCGGCAATCATTGGACCGCCGCCCAGAGAGGCGATATCCACATCACCTGCAACCGTAACTTGCGCGAGCTGAGTGGCGCTGGGAATCAGTATTATTTGATCCTCCAGCCCTTCTTTGGCGAAAAATCCGGCGTCGTGAGCGACCCAGATTCCCGTGTAGGCGCCGCTGATCGAGCTATACGCGATGCGCACGCGATCGGCGGCGTTCGTTATAGACGGGCAAAAAAGAACCAGCAGGACGGCTCGAAACAAGATCAGTTTCACGGGTCACCTCCGCGGCGGCGATTGGGCAACAGAGAAGCCATGAATTGGCCGACTGTACGATAGCCGTTCGGTTCGGGCAAGACTTCCTGTGCGCCATTCGACGCTCGGCTGAAGCTATGATATGGACGAACCGCAATCGATTAGTACTGCGATAACATGTAAACGAGGGATTCCATGCCGAATGTTAAATTGCCCACGGGCGTCGATCTCTACTATGAAAGCCATGGGCGAGGCGAGCCGCTCATCTTTGTGCCTTCTACTGCCTATTCGGGCGAGGTCTGGAAGCCGTCACAGATGCCGCTGGCGGATTCCTTAAATCTTATCTTCCATGATCCGCGCGGCTGCGGCCGATCGGTAGCGGAGCAAAGCGTCTACACGATCGAGCAAATGGCGCTCGACATCGTTGCCTTGATGGATCATCTGAAGATTCCTAGTGCTCATTTGATTGGACACTCGATGGGCGGCAGGATCGCGCTTTCACTGGCGCAGAACTTTCCCGGTCGTGTGAAGAGCTTGATCATGGCGGCAAGCGGGTCGGGCCCTGCCGCGCGGCCCGGCTCAGATTGTATTCCAGGCCTGCCGCATCGCATGGTCGTCGATATGGTCGAGATGGGATTCGAAAAATTTATTTACGACGAGATCGTCGAATCCGATACTTTTTTCACCAGGGACTATCGCGAGCGCCATCGCGCGCGCGTCGAGGAATTCTTTCAGCTTGCCTGGGCAACCCACGCGAAGCTCTCCGAGTTTATTCATCTGTGCATTGCCAGGCACAATTTCGAAGGCACGCACCGCCTGGGAGATGTAAAAGCGCCGACGCTAGTTCTGATCGGTGAGGCAGATACCGTCGGTAGCAATCACATCGCGCAATCGAAAGTTCTCGTGGAACGAATCCCCGGAGCGCAAATGAAAACTCTCAAGGGTCAATCACACGGATTTTTCTGGCAGGCACCGGAAGAGACGAATCGAGTCATATTAGACTGGGTGAGCCGTCACAACGGTGTACGCTGAATAGCTGCAATGGGGAGTTCTATTCGATTGCGTAACTCTACGAACGATTGGTACGCGGCGGTATGGACGAGAGGAGTAATGTGATGGGGCTTCTGGACGGCAAGGTTGTGATTGTCACAGGTGGCGGCCACGGTATCGGAAAAGCTTACTGTCGGGGCATAGCGCGCGAAGGTGGAGTTGCGGTTGCGGCAGACATCGATGAAAAGGCGGCCCACAATGCCGCCAACGCGATCCAGGATAGTGGCGGGAAGGCACTCGGAATTCACGTGGATGTTGCCAACTTCGCGAGTTGCCAAACCATGGCGGAGACGACCTTGCAGGCCTTCGGCAAGATTGATGGATTGGTGAACAATGCGGCAATTTTCCTGAGCGTCCCTGCGGAAAAGGGCAGCTGGCAGGAAATTACCGAAAGCCTGGGATCGCATTATGGCGGTCAACGTCAAAGGGCTTTGGCTTTGCAGCCGTGCCGTGGTGCCGGCCATGCAAGAACGAAAACAAGGAAGCATTCTCAATATTTCCTCGAACATGGCGTTCAACGGCGGACTCACAATGATGCACTACGTGGTTTCTAAAGCCGCGGTAGTGGGATTTAGCCGCGTGTTGGCGCGTGAGCTCGGAGCCGATAACATTCGGGTCAACACTTTGGCTCCCGGGGCGACCATGAGCGAAGAACAGCCCACTGAAAACGCGCTGAAAAACTATGAACGCACAGCTTCTACACGCATTCTAAAAAGGATCGAGCACCCGGAGGATCTGGTAGGTACCGCGTTGTATTTGTTGTCCGATCTCAGTACGTTTGTAACAGGGCAAACGATCCTAGTGAACGGCGGAGCAGTGTTGCACTGAGAACTCTGCAGGTACGAGGCAGAGAGCGTAGGGGCGGAATATGTTTCGCCCGCGGAAAATTGCAATCGGGAGAAACGATATGGGATGGATAGACGCCGATGCTCATGTGGTCGAGAGTCCACACACGTGGGACTATCTGACGCCTGCAGAAAAAAAGTTTCGGCCGATGCTGTTCAAGCCGGAAGACGACAATCAAAAAGCTCATTGGGTGATTGACGGAAAGATTCGCGGCCTATTCCGTTTCACCTTCAGTAAAGAAGATCTCGACAAGAAATCCGCGGTCATCGGACGCGACATCAGCACCACGATGGCGGCGCGCGACCTGGCCGACATCGGTGCACGCGTCAAGCATATGGACGAGTTGGGCATCGACGTCCAGGTTCTCTATCCGAGTATTTTTCTCGATCAATGCACCGAGCGCGCGGATACGGAGATTGCCCTGTGCGGCGCTTACAATCGTTGGCTGGCCGATGTTTGGAAAGAAAGCGACGGCCGTCTGCGTTGGATGGCGTCGCTACCGCTGTTGAGCATGTCCGACGCGCTTGATCAACTTCAGTTTGCCACGAAAAATGGTGCGTGCGGTATTTTTATGCGTCCGCTCGAAGGTACCCGACAGATCAGCGATCCGTATTTCTTCCCGCTGTACGAAAAAGCTCAGGAAATAGACTTTTGCATAGGACTGCATCAGTCCAACGGCAGCGCTGCGGCAGTGGATATGATGGTCAATCCCGACGGTAGCCGGGATTTCTTCAATCAGTATAGGATCTTCAATGTCGGCGCGCTGTTTCGGATCATCAACTGCGGCATTCCCAAGCTCTTTCCGAAACTGCGCTTCGGATTCATTGAAACCGCGGCCTCGTGGGTACCGTGGGTGGTTTATGAATTGCGGCGTCGTCTCGACACGGTCGATCGCAGAATGCCGGATGATCTGCTCGAACGCTGCGGAATCTTCGTCACCTGTCAAATCGGCGACGATGTGCCGTACCTGATCCGGAGCTGCATGGGTGAAAACACACTCATGATCGGCACCGATTATGGTCACGCCGATTCTTCCACGGAGCTGGACGCGCTCAAGACGTTAAAGAACAGCGGCGGTATCAGCGCTGCGCAGCACAAAAAAATAGTCGAGGACAATCCGCGGAAATTTTACGGCCTGGGATAGGCGAAAACATCAATTGTGGCGTGAAGTTCGTTTGTTGTCATTTCGAGCGCAGGGAGAAATCTTTCTTCGTCCTCTTTGCAGAGTACAGAAAAAGACGTCTCCCGGAGTTTAGCCTGAGTTATCTTTATCGAAGGGGTCGAAATGACAGTTCCGAGAGGGAAATGTAGGGGCGACCGGCGGTCGTCCTTTATTTTTTGTAGAGCTGTTTGAAGAATCCGGCGGATTCCAATTCCTGGACCAGAGTCATATCGACGAAACTTTTCGGGTCGGCGGTACCAGCCTTCGGCGTGCGCGGCGCGATGTCATCGAGCAAGGTTTTCACCCCCTCGGCATTGGGATAAGGGATTTCCGGAAACGCGGCGTTATAGGCGCGGTAGGCGCGCTCCAGACCTTCGGGATCGCTCGCCTTGAGGTTTTTGCCGATTAGCGCTTTGGTTTCTTCCCTGTTGCTCTTGATGAAGTGGAGCGCTTCGGCGAATGCGCGCACCACCTTCAACACAAACGGCCGTCTCTCACGCACCGTCTTTTCACGTGTCACCACGGCGTTCACGTGATAGGGAATTTTCAGCGTGCCGATATCGGCCAGATCCCTGAACCCCATCTTTTCCGCTTCCCGCACCAGGGGCTCGCCCAGCAAGGTGAATTGCGTGATGCTACGCGAGAGTGCCGCAAGGCGCTGGGGGTTTTCGCCGGTGGCAATAATTTTGGTGTCCTTTTCCGGATCGATGCCGAAGCGGCGGAGCGCCAACCTAAGCGTCATGTCCGATGTCGTGCCGAGCCGATTGACGCCGCCGGTTTTGCCTTTGAGTTGCTCTACGGAAGTGATGTCGCTGAGCGAAACAATATGATCGATGAACAGCGGCAAGTTGGTGGATACCATCACCGTATCTGCTCCCGCTAGCCGGGAGGTGACCAGCGTCGCGGAAGGCGCAATGATGAAGTCGACCTCGCCGGTCAGCAGCGCCTGAATCACGATCGTGCTCGCACTAATCGCGATGACTTCAGCGTTCAACCCGTTTTTCTTGAAAAATCCTTTTTGATCGGCGACCCAGATCGGTGTGTTGGATGGGGTGCTGCCCGCCCACGCGATGCGCATGCGGTCTTGTGCGGAGGCGGCATTTAGAATCGATAGGGAGACAACAGCAAAGACCGCTAATGCCCAGAGCCTGTGCATGATACTCTCCTCATTCAGAGCTATACACAATCGGCGAAAAATGATCGTCGTTCTGCACGAAGTGAAGCATCTCGACCGATTGATACTGCACAAAAAACGCGATTCTTCGGCTTGGCCGCAGGATGACATCACCGACTCGGGTGCCCTTACCAACGAATGGGCGAATATAGGTCGGGGCAATTTCGCTGTCAATGCGACTTGGTGCATCAAAGATGCTCGGCAGCGAGCGTGATCGTGACTATGATGGCAAAATTGTTTAGCGGAAAGGATCCGTCATAGGCATCGCTAAGGGGGTCACACATTTTCAGAATTGCACCGAAGGCAAGTGAACATTTCGCGGCTTCCTGGAGCGAAGTTGGCAAAGGCTGTGATGAAACAAGGAAACGATCAACTGTAAGCGGCGCAAATCGATAGTCCGTATGGCAAAACCTCCCAGCCGGTCGCGTCGATCAGGCTAGCGAGCGTCCCAGACTGACGATCACTTCCTCGATATCGTCGAGCGAATTCCAGCGTGGCGAGCCGCCGAGATGGGGAGTGATGATGACGTTGGGAAATTGCAGAAGCGGATCGTTTTTATCACCGGGTTCTTCATAAAACGTATCCAGTCCAAAACCGCCGAGCCGACCCGAAGCCAATGCTCCCCGTAAAGCATGGCGCTCAACTTGATTGGGTTGCGAGACGTTGATCAAAAAGGCCCCCGGCTTCATGAGTGCCAATTCGCGTTGGCCAATGAAGCCGACGGTCTCCCGGTTTCGCGGCAAATGCACGCTGACGAAGTCCGAGCCCGCTAGCAATTTTTCCAGACTACAATAACTCGCTTGATATTGTTGCTCGGCTTCTTCGGGTAAGCGGGTGCGCTGCGAGTAGACGATGCGCATGCCCAGCGCGAGCGCGCGCAACGCCAGTTCCCGGCCGATTTCTCCGAGTCCGATTATTCCCAATTGCCGCTGGTAGAGCGTCACCATTCCGGGGATCCGTGCCCAGTTGCCATTTGGCGTGTGCTGTCGCTGATACGTCGTCGGCTGATAGCCGGCAGCCGTGAGTTGCTCGATACTGATCAGATTCGCATTTTGCGTCACCTGGCGCGCAAGCGCGAGCATCAACATCAACGCTTGCTCGGCAGTTGAAATGTTCGCGCGCCGGCGGATCGAGAGCACCTTCACGCCGCGTTTGAGGCAGGCGACCTCATCGATGTTGCGGGTCGTAAAGCCGTACTTCTGCACGAATCGAAGAGAGTCTCCCGCCGCGGCGAGCTCTTCGCCGCCGACAGTCAGCTCTTCGACGACGATCGCCGCAGCACCGGCGGCGTTCGCGGACAGTTCTTTCTGGGTATCCACGAGACGCACATCGGTTGGATAGATGTTTGGAGCTTGAGCGCGGATCGCTTCGCACCAGCCAGGAAAATCCGGCGTGTCATGCTTGCAAAAATGCGCGAAGGCGTCGAAACGCTCTTTCGGAGCGCTCGGGTCCAAGACGACCTGGATCAGTCGAAGGAAGCTGTCGTTCTCGACGACGAATTTGTGTCTCGATGATGCCACGCGATGATCTCTAATTAGTACATTCTCGCCCGCGCGCGAGGACTGAGGCGACGGCGTGAGGCAAAATTTACCCCTACCCTTACCCGCAAGCGGGCGAGGGTAAAAACTCAGACGCCGGACGACGGCTCGGGATCGACTTTGAGAGCTTTCAGAAATCTCGTCAGCATATTGTAGGCGCCGATCAACATCGTGAGCTCGACCACTTGGCGGTCGCTGAAATGGCTGCGCGCGTTGTCGAACACACCATCCGGTACTTCGATCTGCCGTGTCATGGCGTCCGTATAGGCGAGCAGCGCGCGCTGTTGAGGATTGAATAAAACCGACGATTCCCAGTCCGACAGAGCGGCGACCTGCTCGGACGTCAAGCCTTCCTTCAGAGCGTATGCCGGCCCGTGGGCGCGCTGAACATATTCCACGTCGTTCAATATTGCGACCCGGATAACCGCGAGCTCGCGGCTCTGGCCATCTATTTCTGTCCCGTAGCGTACCGCCTGATTGAGCTCGAACCAGGCATTTGCCAACGCCGGACTGTGCAACATCAGACGATAGATATTGATCAGACGACCGCCGCGCGCGCCCTTGATCTTGACGATGGATTCGGCGAGCTCAGGATGTTGCGATTCTTCGATGAGGGGTACGCGTGCCATCAGCGACTCGACCGTGACATGTCACATCGCGTGACGTCTTTCAAGGCGCAGTGACAAGTTCGGCCGCTGAATGAAGACACTGTTGCGTTCGGCTTTTTTGCTGAGCTCGCGGACAAGATTGACGAGCGGGTTTCCGTTCGCGCTGTAACTCCGAGGCGGTCCGGCGGCGCGCATGCGCTCGAGATCTTCTGTGCTTGTGAAAAACCGTGAGACGACTTCTTCATCGGAGACGCCTTGGCCGCCGTATTTGCGTCGCAAGTCTTGGAGCGTATCGCTCGGGTGGGGCCGTGCGGCAATTTCCTTAGCGCGCGGCCGCTTAAGAATTTTTTCTTTGACGTTGGCGTCCATGAGTACGGCGCCTTCTTTGCCCCAGATCCCCATGGCGTATTCGATGGTCTGATCGGTAACTTGCTTGTAGCGCTCACCGATAATCACGTTAATCGCTGCCTGGCTGCCGACAAATTGCGACAGCGGCGTGACCATGATCGGATAACCGAAATCCGCGCGCACCTGCGCCGCTTCCTCCAAGGTCTGGTCGAGTTTATCTTCCATACCGACGCGGCGGAGTTGATAGCGTAAGTTCGAGATCATGCCCCCGGGTATTTGGTGAACATACTGAGCGTAATCGTATTCGGGCGTCCTGCCGATCGGCAAATTTTCTGCTCTGGCGCAGGCGGTAAAATGCTTGGCGACGCGGCGGAGCGGCTTTTCGTCGATAACTGGATTGTACCCGAGCGCACGCGCATTCATGGCGACGTTGAAAACCGATGGGTTCGAGGAGCCGTCGGCAAGCGGTGGGATCGCGGCATTGATATGGGTCATGCCCGCCTTGATTGCTTCGAGGCAGCATAAAGTACCGAGGCCGGTCGTGCAGTGCGTGTGCAGCTCGACGGTCTTGCCGTTCGCGGCAGTCAGAAGGGCGGGGACAACTGTTTTGGTTCTTTCGGGCGTCAAAATTCCGCCCGGGTCTTTGAAAATAACGCGATAGACATCGAGCGCGAATGCCTCGCGGAGCTTGGCCGCGAAGTATTCGTCGGTATGGCGGGGCGAAACAGTGTAAATGAGATTGATGATCGGCCTTAGCCCAGCGTTTTTCGCCTGCCGTACGCGCCACGCCCAATCGGCGGGATCATTCCAGGAATCGGAGATGCGCACCTCGCTGACGCCGGCTTTCGCCATGCAGGTGTCATAGAGCTGATGCAGCGCTTCAGGATAAACCGCAAAGCCGCTACGGGTCCCATGAATCAGCCTGAGCGGGGTTTTTTTGAACTTTGGGATTACCAACCGGTAGCGCTCCCAGGGGTCCTCGCGCAGCTCTTTGATGCACTTCGGTAACTCGACCGGTCCGCCGAACTCGACGGCTTCGAAACCCGCCGCATCGATCTCTTCGACGATCGGAAGCATCATACCCGTGCGCATGTTGTAAGCCCATAGACTCTGCTGGCCATCGCGCAACGTGGTGTCGACAAAAATGACATCAGTCATGGAGATCTTGCTTTCTGCTTTCCTAGCGTTCTATCCGAGAACTTGTTTTAAGCAAAATGGTACTGCCTCGGAGTCATACCGGTCCTTCGCCACGACTCAGGATAGACTCCAGCCGGTTACCAGACAGATTTGAATTCCTGGATTCCGGGTCGCGCTTGCCAGCGCCAGCTTGCCCGGAATGACGACGTGCGACGCGTTGTATGAAAAGCGCGCAAAATTCACTCTTCACGGATCCAGGTCTGGCTTCGGCCAAATAGCGAAAAACCGATAAACCCGCGCACCTCGAGCTTTTTACCGCCATCGAGTAGTTTCATCTTGGCCTGATAGATTTTTCCATTCTCGGGGTCGAGGATCTGGCCGCCCTGATATTCGTCTCCTTGTTTGGTAAAGCCCCAGAGAAACCTCAGGCCGAGCACAGGCTGATTGTGTAAAGACCCTTCGCATTTATCGCACTTCGGTGCCGGATCGTCTCCCGGCTTGGGAAAAATTTTGTCGATTCTGCCCTCGAAGTTGCCGTTGGCTTCTCTGATCCGAATGAGACCTTTTGCCTCCCCGGATCGATCATCAATGGTCTTCCATAAGCCTACAGGCGATGATTCCGCATGCGCCGCGGCGAGATCGGAAGAGCGTCG